>JBOGMI010000115.1:0-2988 GCA_050746645.1 Bryobacteraceae bacterium
GAAACATGTCGATATGGGTTCCCTCCCGTTCCGGGTCTGGCAGGTTTTCGATTACATGGTTTCGGCAGCGAGCGCCTCCAGCTTCCTCTGCGCCGCGGGTGTTTTGGGGCACTATTTGGGCGATGCAGGCCAGCCGCTGCACACGTCGATGCACTCGGACGGCCTGGATGGGGCGAGCACCGGCGTACACAGCACTTATGAAGAAGTGATGATCGACCGCTATGCACCTGAACTAGCCGCGGCGCTGGACACGCTCGGAAAGAGCGATCTGAGCCTGCAGGCGCGAGACGAATCGTCGATTCAGTCCGGATTTGAGGCCGTCCTGGCCGCGATTGAATTGATGGCTCGGGCGCAGCAGTATCTTCCTCCGGTGGATCTCTGTAACACGTATGAACGCTTGGGCGGCGGCCAGAGCCACGCCGTTGTTGAGGGGCTTTGGAACGCGTTTGGCAAGCCCACTGCGAAGTGCATCGCCGATGGCGCGAGAACGCTCGGGCAGCTCTGGCAAGCGGCTTACCATTTGAACGGGCATAACAAGAGCTTCGCCGGCGAGATTGCACGCGAGGTTCTCCAGAAGCTCTACGAAGACAAGACGTTTTTGCCTTCGGTGCACCTGATGCACTTGAACGAGAAGGATTACAAGCCGCGGTGAAGGCCTGAGCTTGGCATTGTGCTCATGCTGGGCGGGAGAGACATTATCACGCAGAAGCGCATTCAGGGGATCCACGGGAGAGTACAGTTTACCGACGTCGTTACGCCGATCCTTCGGCTTCAGCAAGCGGGCCACGCCATCGAAGACTGGTGGACATATGGACTGGACTTAACCCCTTGCGTGAGGCAGATCGAATAGGGGATGGCTACTGTCGACAACGGGCAGACGCACAAAGCCGTGTACGACCGCTTGGAACCCGGCAATATCACGATGTGAAACTCAGGCTGCTTCCCGGATAAATGCATGATATGGGGTACTCGGAAACAATTTCGCATAAAATTAGTCGCGATGCCCCGAGCAGATCTCGGTGCGCGGGAGAGATAGCTCAGGATACTCGCACAGCACCGCAAAAGGGGTTCAATCGATTTTGTGCGTTGAAGTTCTAGATTTGGTCTTCGGCTTCGACCTTTGCTTTCGAGTGGGGCCTTGCTCAGCTTTGTCCATTTCTTTTGAAACGAGCTTCCTCTTGGGAATGAGGCGCAGCAACGGTATAGGAGGGGCGGGATAATTCATTCTCACTGTAGAGTTCTGAACGTATTCCCGAAAAAAGGGCCAGCAGTTGAAAATCGCATTGCCGCTGTGGAAGGCGGCAATCTGCTGATCTGTAAGAACACAGTCGGGGCGAACGCCGTAATCGGCTTCTAACTGGCAGTCAATTCTGACGATCTCTGCGCCGGCTCTATTTTCCCCTTCGATAATCCGAAATACGAAGCTCACGCTGAGCACCAACGTCTCTGCTTCGGAGCTCACATTTGTAGGCTCAAACGAAACCTGCGTTTGTAATGCTACGTTGTCAACTTCTTCGAGACGTGTACTTGTCAGTGTTGCACTAGCCAAGCGAATACTCCGCAGTACTACATTACGGTTCACCTCGAAGGCGTTAGCGACTTTTTCCTCTTCCTGTTCGATGAGAATGGACATGTTTACGCAGACAGGGGCAACTCCAGCCCGCTGTTCTCTTCGCAGCTACTCAGAACGCCGCAGTCCTCGTCTATGTCTATCGGTCGGCACTCGTGGTATGAGACCTGCGCTGAGGAAAGGGGACTGGGCACCACGTGGCTGACGTAGCCGGCCGGAACATTGCGCCAATATTCACGACGGTCGAGAACGTAGCGCCGCGAACACCATGCCTGCCCTCTCGCGCCACCTCTGAACGAAACGGATGAGAACTCAGTCGCAGCCTCATCCATATCAATGATTTGGAATACGACTCTCTTCCCTAACACCTTCGCAGCTTTACTGATCGTGCCCAGCGTGACCGACAGTTTGTGCGGATCTAGGAGCCGTTCCAGCTGAGATCGACTGGTGTGCAGTTCCTTCGCCATGCCGATTTTGGTTTTGTGCTTCTCAGTCATGGCCTGCTTGAACTGCCACGCAAGGACGCGCTTGATAGCGACCGTCTCCACGTCCTGCTTGATCCCTGCTTCCTCGAGGAAACTGTCAAATGTAGAGCCACTATACTTGTTTGTCATTTCCTTCGTCCTTTGTGAATTTTCTGCCGTTTGCGGGCAAGCTCTAGATCCGATTGAGGCGTTTTCCGCTCTTTTTTGATGAATCCGTGCAGGAGGATCATCTCCCCATTCCCATCTATATAGAACAAGATGCGAGCAATCCGATTGTTAGGCAAATCGGTCCTTACTTCATGAAGGCCATCCCCCATCGGTCGGCATGTCGGCATCCCTAGAGGCCATCCGATCTCAACAGTTCTTACGTCCTCGCCCACCAGTTTTCGATCCTCATTGCTCAGGTCCTTGCTCTTAAGCCAGTGACGAACTGGCTCATTACTGTTCGCGGTCTTGAAGAAGACGGCCGGGACACGTTTCAAATTCCTGCCTAGAAGCCTGCAATGTTCGTCCTCCAGATCCTCCCCTTTCCCAGGAGACACAAGAGAAGTGTACCACCGCCGGTACACTTCTCGACCTTTTGATAGGGGGCTTCGCTGCAAAAATCTTAGAACCTGATCAGCTCGGCGATCTGCTGCCGCCAAACAAAATCGCACCGAAGCGCGCCGGGCTAGGGAGCGAGCGGGCATTCGAACGAAGAAAAGTGGCTGCGATTCAATAGCTTACGGACGGCAAACAGTTGTCCATTCGTTGTGACCGGCTTTGCAGACATCCCCTGCGCTATCCCGTACACGTGCCTCGTCGGGTCAGTGGCAAAGCGCACGATTGGCGCTAACAGCCAACATTGGGAAATGTGGACTGGGAAATGTGGACGGAGGCAGTAAAATCCGCTAGATGGCGCTAAGATTATTCTGCCTCCGTCCACATTTTCCC
>JBOGMI010000116.1:0-13452 GCA_050746645.1 Bryobacteraceae bacterium
ACCAAAACTTCGTATACATAGCCGTGAATCACAGCGCTCGGCATTGTGAGCGGCCCTGCTACTTGTTTGGCCCCCACAATGGAGAGTTTGCCGTGATCTTCCAAGACTTGGAGGCGAACGTAACCGCTGGCCGAGCCGGGCTGGGCCGCGGACGCTTTGGGCTCCTGCGGCTTTGCGGCCTTTGTGCTGGAGGCCGTTGCCCGCGCTTCATTCTGCACCGGAACGGGTTCCATGAATCCGGCGCCGCCGGCCGGGTGCTGCGCAAAACCCGCCCCCATCAGCGGAAGCAGCGGGTGCCGCAGCACGGTTGCTACTTTGCCCGCTGCCTCCATCATCGGAGCCGCGGGATTGAGGACTACGGGAGGCGCATCCTGACGCTGCTCCGCGGGAATTTGCCGCAGTATTTCACCGGCTTTCGTTTCTTCCGAATTTGGCATCGCCTTACGCCTCCTGTTAGAAGTTATTTCCGTACTTGTAGTTGTGAATCCAGCGGTAATAGATTTTGTCGAGCACCCACGGGGAAGCGCTCCGAAGCATACCGAACCAATCAGTGTTGTGGACAAAAAGATCAGGCTTGCCCCGCGGCCCCTGATAATGGCACGGTTCAAAGCGATCCACCGTCCCCAGGTGCCATCCGCCGATCCACGTGGCAGACCAGTCACAGTTCAATCCTACGCCCGTCGAGATCATCCGGCCCAGGTATACAGGCGACCAATCATCCGCATTAAAGACAACTAGATCCGCTCTGTTGTCGCTATTCAGATCCGATACATAATGGCGATCGTGTTTTCGCATCTGCCAGCCGGGTGCGTTGCCGTCGTAACGGTGCACCATCGAAAGGTTCGTCCCGTTCGATCGCAACATCCCCAGGTATGCGATCGCCCACGCATCGCCGTTGAACACATAGAGATCCGCCTTCCCGTCTCCATCGAAATCGCCCACGAAATGCTGATCGGACGGGCGCATCTGCCAGTCCGGCATGTTTCCGTCGTAGCGCGTCGCCATGGAAAGCGAGTTTCCGTTGGATGCGAGCATGCCCAGATACGGTATCGCCCAGGCGCCTCCGTTAAAAACGAAGAGATCCGCCCGTTTATCGCCGTTGAAATCGCCCACGAAAAATTGGTCGCTGGGCCGCATCTGCCAGCCCGGCAGGTTTGCGTCGTAGCGTCTGACTAAGGACAGTCCGGTCCCCGTCGAGTGCAGCATTCCCACATACGGAATGGCCCAGTTGTTGCCGTTGAAAACAAAGACATCCGCTCTTCCGTCGCCGTCGAAATCGCCGACAAAGAACTGGTCGCCGGCAGTGAACTGCCATCCGGGCATGGAACCGTCGTAACGGGCAATCAGCCGGAGCCCGCCTTGGCCGTCGTCGGCGAGCAGCCCCAGGTAAGGCATCACCCAATCGCTGCCATTGAAGACCAGCACCTCGTCTTTCCCGTCGCCATTGAAATCTCCGGTCCAGAACTGGTCTCCGGCCTGGAACTGCCAGGAGCCGGGAACCAGATCCACACAACTGAACTGAAGCTCGAGCTGGTTTCCCGCGGAGCGGAACGTCATGATTCCGTTCCCATTGTGGATGAGAGCGTCGGATTTCCCGTCGCCGTCGAAATCACCCGCGTACACATTCAGAAACGTGCGCTGCGTCTTGGCGTCGTTCAGAAACTTCATGTGCGTGTAGCACACCGGACAATACGGCGGCAGGTTTGACCTCATCCGGCAGTTAATGACCGGCCGATAGATGCCTTGCGTCACGGTCCCGGCGCCTTCAAACAAGCCGACGCTCTGGTTGTCGTCCCAATCGGCGGGCCGCGCCCCCTGGTTGTAGTCCGAGCATTGGCCCGGCACGCTGTATTTCCCGGTCGGAATCGGCGTCGCGGGATTCACGAACTGCGCCCACTTGAGACTCGCGCGGTTGGTGTTGATCGTGTTGTCCACGCATCCGGGTTCGCCGCCGGTGTACGCCTTATCCACTTGGCAGTATTCGTCGCAGAAACCTCCCAGCCCATGGCCGAATTCGTGCGCGATCGTATCCCAGGTGACTCCCAGCGGAAGCACCGCGAAGCCGCCTCCGCCGCATCCTCCGAACCCAGGGTTGTTCAAGAGAATCAAAACCAGATCGTGATCGGGCACCCATGTAGCCAGCGCGCTGTTCACCAGCGTGCTCGTATTCGGCCCGCCTTCCAGCCAGCAGTGTGACCAGGACCCGCTGTAGTAATATCCCAGCGCCGTGTTCTTAGTGACCGTATTCAAGAGGGTGCCGTTGTTGTATGTCTTCGTCCCGACGCCCGAATCCACGGAAATCAGATTGACCCGATAGACATTAAACGCCTGTATGTCCTCAAAGTAGTAATCGTTCTTAAAAAGTCCATTGAACAGAAGATCATGGACCTTGTTGTTGTAAGTAGTTTGGTCTGCTCCATCGGCGAAACCGTCTCCCATCACCGCGATGTTGACTTTCGTTCCCGGCGGTCCGGAAGAGAGGATCTGGGTCATACTGTTGGGCATCTTACTTACTCCTTTTCTTGCCTACATATACCCCCCGGTGAAAAGGAGTATATAGCATAAATGGATTAGAGTAAAGGGATTTCTGCTTGCCTAGACCTAGAAAAGATCCCGGGGGGCGGGATTCATCCCGCTCGGGGCTTCAGCCCCCGAATTGAAGACCGCTCCCTCGCGGTCGCGGCTCGGTAAGTTGTGGCCGTGACGAAATGGGAACTAGCGGACGGCCAGACCGGCCTCGAATGGGCGCGCTTGCTCCGGCCGATGAAGCGCGCGATAGATCTCAGCCAAATCGCGGCGAGCGGACGGAAGCCACGCGCCTTGCGGGCTTGTTTTCACGAGAGCTTCGTAGCCGGCGCGGCTTTCCTTTTCGGCTTCGGCATAGCGATGCTGACGCAAAAGTGTCCTTCCCAGTTCGATACGTGCCACGGCCGTGAACTGGTGGCTGGCAGACAAAGCCTCCGTATCGCGCCGGACCACATCCCGGAACAACCGCTCCGCCTCGGCGTATTGCTTGCGCGCGAAATACACTTTGCCGAGGTTCGCAATTCCTAAGGCGGTCAAATAATGGTGGTCGCCGTAAACCGACTGGTAGATCTTTTCCTGGCGGCGATAGAGTTTTTCGGCTTCGTCGAGTTGGCCCCGGCGCAGCGCAATTCCGCCCAGTTCGTTCAACGTGGAGGCGATCGCCGGATGCACCTTCCCGTAGACGCGCTCCTCAATCGCAAGCGCCGGGCGAAGAAGATCTTCCGCCTCTTGATCGCGTTTCTCGGCGATGAGCGCGCGTGCCAGAATCGTCATCACGGAAGCCGTCTCCGGGTGTTCTTCGCCGTACCACGCTCGCGTGATGGCCAGCGCTTCGCGGTCAAACTTCTCCGCTTCCACGTAACGGCCCCATTGATATTGAATGGCGCCGAGATTGATCAGGTCGCTCGCAACGGACGGATGCTGTTCGCCATGAAGTTTACGGTCGATCGCCAGCACGCGCTGGTTCAGAGTATTCGAGATTTTGTATTTTCCGGCATAGAAGTACGTGTTGGCAAGCTCCGTCAGACTGGCCCCAAGACCGGCGCTGGTTTCGCCGGAACCGGATTGCATCTCTACCGCACTGCTCAGCAGCGCAATTGCTTGGTCGTATTTGCCGCGGTCTTCAAGCACCTGCCCGAGAGCCGTCGTCCCTTCGGCGACAGCCGGGTCCTTGGGCGGCAAAACGCTCTGGGCCATCTCCAGGCCCTGGCGAACGAGTCGCTCGGCTTCCTCGAATCGGGCCTGCTTCGCACGCAGCAGGCCGAGAGCCACGAGGCTATCGGCAACCTGGGCACTCCGCGGACCCCAAAGCTCACGCCGCCGCTTCAGTGCCAACTGCAATAACGAATCGGCCTGGTTGAAATCTCCGAGCTTCTGATAAATCGTCCCCAAGGTCTCATAGAGCTCCGCCTGGACGGTTGGTTCGCTATTCAGCGTCCGGGCCTGCTGCACGCCGCGATCGACCAGCGTCACCACGCGCAGGCTATCGGCCGGGCCAGCCTGTTCGTCGTCACCCTGGAAAAGGTTCAACATAAATTGCTGAATGCTTTGCATCCGCGCGGCGGAGGCAACGGCTTCGTCCCGCGCACGGGCCAGACGAACGGTGAAGAAGACGATCAGAGACGCGATCGTCAGGAACGCGGCAGCGGCGGCGATCACCGGCCGGCGGTTGCGCCGCACGAACTTTCCCAACCTGTAGGAAAAAGAATCGGGACAAGCTTCGAGCGGTTCCCCGTTTAAATAATGATCGACATCGCGAATGATGGCATCGACCGTGCGATACCGCCGCTGCGGATCTTTGTGCATGGCGGAGAGGCACAGGACGTCGAGATCCTCCCACGAAGACTGATTCGCGGGCGCCGCGCTGCCAGCCGCGCGTTTCGCCGCAACCGAAGGCTTTTCAGGCTCGGAGCCGCCGATCAGCGCTTCGGCCTCGCCCGGCGTGCAGTGGGACAAATCGAAGGGAAGGTGGCCGGCCAGCAGTTCGTAGAAAATAACACCCAGCGCATAAACATCGGTATAGGTGCCGATGGGCTCTCCCCGGATCTGTTCCGGAGCGGCATAGGCGGGCGTCATCGGGAGAAGGCCGGTTTTTGTCCGGCTCGCGGATGCCGTCCAATCGTCAAGCTGCTTGGCGATGCCGAAATCGAGTAAGCGAACCGTTCCGTCGTTCTTGACGAGAATGTTGGAGGGCTTCAGGTCGCGGTGGATGATCGCGTGGCCGTGCGCATATTGCACGGCTTCGCAGACTGCTCGAAACAGGCGCAGGCGCTCACCGATCCAGCACCGGTGCTCTTTGCAATAAGCCGTGAGTGGAACACCCTCGACGTACTCCATGGCGAACCAGGAAGTTCCATCCGGAAGCGTGCTCGCATCGTAGAGGCGGGCGATGGAGGGGTGGTTCAGGCGGGCAAGGGTCCGCTGCTCGCCGGCAAAGCGTTCGCGGCGCGCGGGCGAGAGCCAGCCATCGCGCAGGACCTTGATGGCTACGGCGCTTTGCAGGTCCTCGCGTTCGGCCAGATAAACAACGCCCATGCCGCCTTCGCCAAGCAACCTCGTAAGACGATACGGCCCAATCTGCTTGGAAAGCAGCGAGGCGTTGTCCCAGAGGATCTCGCGAGCGATTTCGCCGACGCCGCGATCGAGTAACGAATCGCTTCGGGCATCCGCGGCGAGCAAAGCGAGAACTTCCTCGACCAGATCGGGATCGTCCTCGCCGCGAGTTTCCAGAAACGCACGCCGGTCCGCGGGCGGAATCTCCGCCGCACCGTGAAAAAGGACTTGCATCCGGCTCCAGCGCTCGCCGTCCATCATTGCTTCTCCACCTCGCGCGCGAGCCACGCCTTGGCCGCTCTCCATTCGCGAAGAACGGTGGCTTCCGAGATCTCGAGCAGCGCAGCGACTTCGCTCACCTCCAGCCCGCCAAAAAAGCGGCTTTCCACAATGGCCGCCTGGCGGGGATGCATACGCGCGAGTTCGTCCAGGGCGGAGTTAAGCGCCAGCACCTGCTCTTCGGGATCTGCCGCCTTGCCAAACGAATCGTCGAGGCTCACAGACATCGCCGTGCCGGCCCCACGCTTGCCGGCATTTCGCTTGCGGGCGGCTTCGATAAGCAACTGACGCATAGCGCGTGCCGCAATCCGCTTGAAATGCAAGCGAGAGGTCGAACCCGCTTCCCCGGAGCGCTCCAATTTCAGCCAAGCTTCATGAACCAGGGCCGTGGTGTTGAGCGTCACGCTGGGATCGTCACGGCGAACACTGGAGGCCAAGCGCCGCAGCTCGTTGTAGGCCAGGGTGAAGAGGTGGTCTAGCGGCTCTCTGGCCGCCGGCCCCCTCTGGCCATGCTCGATTCTTGGGTCCATAAAAGAACCCCAAAAAAACGCTTGAGGTTTAGCCTGATTTCAGCAGCAAAAGACAGTATCGGCAGTATATCAATGACGCATGGGTGAAAATAAGAGGTTTACACACGAGATATGGCCGCAACCGAATCGAAGCTCGCCCGCTCCTATGATCGAATAAGTAGCGAACGCATGTCTCATCTCCCTTTCCGCAATTTCGTGCACTTCAGCCAGGATGAGGCGTACGACCTCATGCGCCAGATGCTGTCGGGCGAGATGACGACCGAAGGCATCGCCGAAGTGCTGAGCTATCTGCGGCGGAAAGGCGAAACCATCGCGGAGCTGGTGGGCTTTGCCCAGGCGATCCGCGATCTGAGCGAGCGGGTGGATCTGGACCAGACCAACGAGCCGGTGCTGGACACCTGCGGGACCGGTGGCGACGGCGCCAACACGTTTAATGTTTCGACGGCGACGGCGTTTGTAGTGGCGGGCGCGGGGCAGCGCGTGGCCAAGCACGGGAACCGGCGCATTTCGAGCCAGTGCGGCAGCGCGGATGTGGTGGAGGCGCTGGGGGTTCCGGTAAGCCTTCCCGCGGCGCAAGTGGCCAGGTGCATTCAGGAAGTCGGCATCGGCTTTTTGTATGCGCCGCTGCTGCATCCGGCGGTCAAACACGCACAGGAGGCGCGGCTGCTGCTGAAGGGCCGGACGGTGTTCAATCTGCTCGGTCCGCTGACCAACCCGGTTCATGCGCGGGTGCAACTGATCGGCGCGTTTTCGGTGCGGGCGGCGGAGATGCTGGCGCAGGCTTCGGCGCGGCTGGGCATCGAGCGGGCGTTTGTCGTTCATGGCGCTGACGGCTTGGACGAGATCAGCACAACAGGACAGACAACGGTGTTTCAAGTGGAGGACGGGCGCACGCGCAAGGGGCAGTGGCAGCCAGCGGATTTTAACGTGCCGCAGGGTTCGTTGGAAGACCTGAGAGGCGGCGATCCGGAGACGAATGCGGGGATCGTGCGTGCGGTGCTGGATGGGGAGCCTGGACCGAAGCGGGACATTGTGCTCGCCAACGCGGCCGCGGCTTTGTTCGCGGCCCGGAAAGCCACGGATCTGACGTCTGCCGTTGCGGCTGCCGCCGAATCCATCCATAGTGGCGCCGCGCGGCGGAAATTGGAACGCTTGATCGAATTTACCGGGATGCTGTGCCATGAGAGCGTTTGAGATACGCGAATTCGGCATCGACGCGCTTGCCGAAACCGAGCGGGAAATACCGAAACCGGGGCCGGGCGAAGTTCTGGTGCGATTGCGTGCCGCTTCCCTCAACTACCGCGATCTATCGGTCGTAAAAGGTACCTACAATCCGAAGCTCAAGCGGCCTATGATTCCGCTCTCGGATGGCGCCGGGGTGGTGGAGGAAACCGGGCCGGGAGTTAGGCGATTTCGCAAAGGTGACCGCGTGGCGGGCTGCTTTATGCAGACCTGGATGGACGGGCCTCCGAAGCACGAATATGCCGCTTCCGCGCTGGGCGGAGCGATTGACGGCGTGCTGCGCGAATGCGCGGTCTTTTCCGAAAGCGGTTTGGTCGCCGTGCCGGAGGCGTTGAGCGACGAAGAGGCCGCGGCCTTGCCGTGCGCGGGAGTGACGGCTTGGCGCGCGCTCTTCGAGGACGTGCCCGCGATACCTGGCCAAACCGTGCTGCTGCAAGGGACGGGCGGCGTGTCGATCTTTGCGCTGCAATTTGCGAAAGCCGCGGGATTGAGGACGATCATTACTTCCAGCAGCGATGAAAAACTGGCCCGCGCGAAGCAATTGGGCGCGGATTGCACGGTGAATTACAAGACCACGCCTGAGTGGGAGCAGGAAGCGCGCAAGCTGACGGATGGCCTGGGCGTGGACCGGATTGTGGAAGTCGGCGGCAGCGGCACCATGCCGCGCTCCCTGCGCGCGATCCGGACCAACGGAGTCATCAGCGTGATTGGCGTACTGAGCGGCCGTGAAGCGACGATCAGTCCGACCGGCATTCTGATGAACAGCGTGCGCCTGCAGGGGATTTACGTAGGCTCGCGCGCCATGTTCGAAAGCATGAACCGCGCGATCGTGCAACATACGATCCGGCCCCCGATCGATAAAGTGTTGCCCTGGACCGGGATTCGCGAAGCGCTGCACTACATGGAGAGTCAACGGCACTTCGGCAAGATTTGTTTGCGGTTTTAGCCGGCCGGCAGGCTCCCATGCGTATACTGCTTCAAGTGTGCGCGATCGGTTCCGGCATCACTCCAATACGCGATACTCAGGAATAGTCATGTGCCGCGACGAAATCGTGCTGGAGACAAAGCTGCGGCTGCCGTTGCGCGCGCGCGGCAAGGTGCGGGACATCTACGATCTCGGCGATACGCTGCTGTTCGTCGCGACCGACCGCATCTCCGCATTCGACTGCATATTGGCCAGCGGAATCCCCTGCAAGGGCCGCGTGCTGACCCAGATGTCGCTGTTCTGGTTCGATTTTCTGAAGCATCTCGTGCCTTCGCATTTCCTGACCGCGGATACCGCCGCGTATCCCAGAAAAGCGGCGCGCCATCGCAAACACCTCGACGGCCGTTCGATGCTGGTCAAGAAGGCGGACATGTTTCCGGTAGAATGTGTCGCGCGGGGATATCTCGCCGGATCGGGCTGGAAGGAGTATTGCGCCAGCGGAAAAATTTGCGGTATTTCGCTGCCGGCGGGCTTGCAAGAGAGCGATCGGCTGCCGGAGCCGATCTTTACACCCGCCACCAAAGCCGCGGCGGGTCACGACATGAACGTCCCGTTTCGCCAGGTCGCCGATCTGCTGGGACTGGAACTCGCGGGGCAGTTGCGCGACCTCACCATGGAGATCTACCGGCGTGCTGCGGCGTATGCGCTCGAACGCGGCATCATTTTGGCCGATACGAAATTCGAGTTCGGAATGATCGACGGCCATGTGGTGCTCGCCGACGAGGCCCTTACCCCGGATTCGTCCCGCTATTGGCCCGCCGATTCTTATCGCCCCGGCGGACCGCAATTGTCCTTCGATAAGCAGTACGTGCGCGATTATCTCGAAACGCTATCCTGGGATAAACGCCCGCCCGCTCCTTCGCTCCCCGGCGACGTGGTCGCCAAGACGAGCGAAAAGTACCGGGAGGCGTACGCACGGATCACTGGCAGCACGCTCGCGGCTGTCCATTCGGCAGGCTGACGTGCAACACCTATCTGGTTTCAACTGGTTCGATATCTGCCTGATTGTCGTTCTGCTCTGGTCCGCCCTCGCCGGGCTGCGCGCCGGCCTCGCGCGCGTGGTCGTCGGCATTGCGGCCGTTGTGGCCGGCTTTCTCGCCGGATTTTGGTTCTACGACGTGGTCGCCGCGGCCATCCTGCCTTGGGTGCACGATCTGACGATCGCCAACGTTGCCGGCTTCTTCATCATCTTTTTCGGCGTCCTCATCGCAGGCGCGTTCGTCTCCGCGCTGCTTTCCCGCATTTTTCAATGGATCGGCCTCTCCTGGCTCAACCATGCCCTGGGCGGTGTGGTGGGTTTTTTGCGCGGAGCGCTGATCGTCGCGGTGTTTGCCGGCATTCTGGTCGCGTTTTCTCCCTCGCCGACCCCATCTTTCATTCAGAATTCGCAGGTGCTGCCCTACGCCGGACAAATTGCCTGGTGGCTGGTGGATCTCGCGCCCCGCAATCTGCGCGACGCCTTCACTCAGCAGATGCAAAACCTGCGCCAGTTTTGGGACCGGCCATCCGCCAAACAGGCCGAAACCGCCTCGGGAGAGAAAATCTAATTGCTGCTGATCTTCGATTTGGACGGAACGCTGATCGATTCGAGCGAGGATCTTGCAGCGGCCACCAACGCGACGCTGGAGAAGTTCGGGCAGGCGCCGCTCGATCCGTACCTGATCTATTCCTATGTGGGAAATGGCGTGCCCATGCTCGTCCGCCGTGCATTCGGTCCGCATGTCTCCGAAGAATCGATCCGCCAGGCCGTGGCTTTTTTCCTGACTTTCTATGCCGCCCACGCGACCGACCGCACCTGCCTCTATCCGGGCATTCGCGAGGCGCTGGATCGATTATCGGCGGACCATACGCTAGCCATCCTTACGAACAAGCCCGCGGCCGTGAGCAGGAAAATCGTGTCGTTTCTCGGGGTAGAAGATTACTTTGCACGGCTCTATGGCGGAGACAGCTTTGCCCATAAGAAACCCGACCCGGTGGGAATTGCCGCCTTGATCGCCGAACTCGGCGCAGCGCAAGAGCAGAGCTGGATGATCGGCGACAGCTTTGTCGATATACGCGCGGCACGCAATGCGGGCGTGCGAAGCTGCGGCGTGGCCTGGGGATTTCAGCCGGACAGCTTCGCGGCCGATCCGCCCGATCTGCTCATCCGGCATCCGCGCGAGTTGCCGGGCAGCAACACGGGGGAGTTCGAGCGCCGCTGACCGCTAAGCGATGTATGCTATACATCGTGCATCGAACACAGCTATATCTCGATGACGAACTTTGGCACGCTCTGCGCCTACGCGCCCGTACCACGGGAAAGACCGTATCGGACCTTGTGCGCACTGCCGCCAGGGAGCACTATCTCGGAAACCTTGAGAAGCGGCGCGAGGCCATGAAAGCCTTTGCGGGAATTTGGAAAGACCGTTCTGAATTTGAAGACTCCGACGCGTATGTGCGCCGGCTCCGGCGCGGAAACCGCATCGAAAGAATCAGAAAAGCGTGACGGTTCTCGTCGATTCCGATATTCTGATCGAGGTCAGCCAAGGAAGAAATGCCGGGATCATAATTATCTGCTCGCCTGTTTCTGTTGCCGAACTATGGCACGGCGCGCGGCCCGAAGAACATGGTGTAATCGCCAATCTGTTTCAGGCCCTGGTCTGCGTGCCTATTGACATCGAAACAGGCCGCAAAGCCAGCGAGTTCCTCCAAAAGTACCGTAAGAGCCATGGCCTCGAATTGGGAGATGCCCTTATCGCCTCTTCAGCGGTTCTGAACGGAGCTGCGCTATGGACCCGAAACCGCAAGCACTACCCGATGCCAGGTCTTTCGTTTGTCTGACCTCCAGCCCTATGGTCAACCCTGTATCCTGATCTTGTCTGCATGAGAACGCTGCACGAGAGAAGGCGCCAGGGAGAAGAAATCTGCAAGCAGTACCGCTCGATCAGCGGCGCGGACCGTTATGCGCGAGCGGCGGATGCGATCGCCGATATCCTGCTCGCCGTGGCCGAAAATGAGAACGAAGCCAGAAAGATTCTGCGCGCCGCCGAGATCGACTATAGCGGCGGAACCGAAGCGGAAGGATTTTTCTCCGAGGGCTGAGCGCAAATGCGCTCAGAGATTTTCCCGAATCTGGCGCGCCAGTTCCTTGAGGATCTCCTCGTTCTGCCCATCCTTTAACTCTGCTTCCAAGCGGCGCAGCGCAAATCCGACGACGTCGCGGTGATGCAGTTCGCCGCCCAGCGCGCGGGCGGAACTCAGGCGCAGCCACAGTTCGTGCAGCCGGGCCAGATCTTCGGGCCAGAGGCGGGGAGGGTGCGGACCCAAATTGACGAACGTGGAAGGCCGGCCCGGCGAAGTGATCTCCAAGGCGAACGGATGCCGCGGCTCGGGCAGCCGCTCCCAGGCCAGCCCGATGCGCCGCGCCAGCTCGTCCGAACTCATCCGCGGCGAAACCCCGGTCACCAGGCGCGAAATCTTCAGTTCATTCGCCACTTGCACCAGCGACTCAAACGGATGGTTGGACGGCAACACCAGCAATTCGACCGGATTGCCTTCTTTCTCGGCCACCGTCACCACCTCGGTGAACAACTCTTTCTGGGAATTTCCAAAGAACTGGTCCGCCCGCAGCCGGTATTCGCTGTCGTTCCCTAGACGGCGCACCGTCACCACCACGATGTCGGTACGCTTGGTATCGGCACGCTGCAATGTGCGACGCAGGTGCTCCAAATGGTTGCGATTGCGAACCGCCACCAGAATCGCGCCCGGCCTCACGTGCAGCGCCGTGGCATCGACCTTGGGCTGCTGCTGGAGGTTGAATTCTTCGAGCGCGTGCTGGCGAACCTTCTTCTTGCGCAAGTTGACGTGCTCGGAAACCGTAAACAGCACGAACAGAGCGACGGTGAAGCTGATTCCGTAGATGGTCGCGTTTTCCTTGGAGAACAGATTCACAATGGCGGTGGAGAGCAGCACCAGCGTGGTCGCCGCCAGGCCGATCGGGATCTCCTTCCCGGCAATGTGCAGATTGATGGGAAACTTGTACTCCTGATCGTGCCGCTGGAAGCGCAGCGTGAGCACGCCCAGCGCTTTCATGGTGAAGCTCCAGATCACGCCAAAGGCATAGGCTTCTCCGAGCAGATACACATCGCCGCGGCTCAAGACGATGGTCGCCACCTGCAGGATCGCGATCCAATTCAAAAGGTGGTAGGTGGTGCCGAATTTTTTGTGCGGCTTGCGGAACCAGTCAAACAGCACGCCGTCTTCGGCCACACGGTTGAGCACGCCGTTCGCTCCAATTAAAGAAGTATTGACGGCGCTGGACAAGATCAGCACACCGACGATGACAACGAATACATGGAAAATCAACCGCAGCAGTTCCGGGCCGGCCAGGTTCATTGCCAAGCCGCCGATCAAATTGTTTACATAGGTTTTGCGCAGATTGTCCGGGATGATGATGGCAGCAAACAGCGTGATAACACCAGTGGAAATCAGGGCGTAAAAGCAAACGATGTTCGCGGTGATCTTCAGGTTCTTCATTTTCGGCGAAGCAATTTCGCGGTAAACCTGCGCGAGAGTTTCGAAGCCGCTCATCGACAGCAGCGAATGGCCGAAGGCGATGATCACCGCCACCATGGGGATCGTCGGCCAGAAGGTGCCTTTCAGCCAGCCGAGCGACTGCGGCTTCAACGTCAAATGGCTGGGGACCGGCGAAGGCGGCAGTTGAAAATGGCCGTGCAGCAGCATGGTCAGCGGGCACCAGACCAGCAGAATGGCGATCATGACCGTGGTCAACTGCATGATCTTCAAGGCCGCTGAACTCGATTCGCGTATGCCGCGCACGTTCGCCCGCCAGAAGTAGAGCGTGACCGCCACGCCGAAAAAGCCGGCGAACGCGTTCGTATCGATGTGATAGGGCTCGCGTGTGAAACCGAGCAATTCGTTGAGGAGCGAAGCCAGATAATGCCCGGCGCTTACGCAACTGATGGGTCCGGTGAGGATGTAATCGAAGACCAGCGCCGAGACCGATACTTTGGCCGCCACCGGCCCCATGCTGTCGCGCACGACGACATAAACGCCGCCGCGCACGAACATGCCGCAGCTCTCCATGTAGACGGAGCGCACGGCGAAGCTGAACAGCATAACCGCCAGCACGTACCAGGCCGCGGATTCGCCGATCGCCTGCTCGACGATGCCGCCGGCATAAAACATCGACGAGCCTAGATCGCCCAGCACGATGGCCGCGCCGCGCCAGCAACTGATGAAGGAGAGCGCCGCAGTGGTCGCGATCACAACCTTCGCGGTTGTGGCCGCTCGATGGCTACCGATTTTCATTCAATGCGGGAGGGCGGGCTTCAGCCC
>JBOGMI010000117.1:0-7989 GCA_050746645.1 Bryobacteraceae bacterium
GACCTATACTTCCATTCTCGACTCGCGCATCGGCCCGTTGCCAGAAAACGCGCTTAAGCTATTGGATTCGAGGCAAATTTCGAGCTTTTCGGACGTGGAGATCGCCTCGGCCATTTCGCAGGAGTACGGCGACGCATATCCTATCCGAATCCGGCATTGCCGGAGCATGAATGTTCGCGACTTTAAAAGCGGCAACGACTTTCTGCTGATCGGCAGCCCGCTTTCCAATCCGTGGGTGTGGCTCTTTAATCAAACGCTGAATTTTCAGTTTGAGAATCAGCCAAATTCATGGCCCGTCATTCGAAACCGGCATCCCCGCGCGGGAGAAAAGCCGGCGTACGGCAGTGCTGAGGGTTACGATGAGACAGGTCCGCAGTATGCTCGAATCGCCGTACTACAGAATAGGTCCGGAGAATAGGTCCGGCTCCGGCCGGGTGGCTTTAATCGCCGGGACATCCATGGAGGGTACCGAAGCCGCCGGGAAAGCATTCCTCGATGCCAATTTCACACGCTCGCTGATGAAGCTCTTCCGAGTCAAGCGAGTGGCGAGCATGCCGGATTTTGAAGCGCTGCTCAAGACGCAAGGAGTTGGAGGCGCCAGCTATGGATCGCAGATCCTGGCCGTTCGAAAAATTGCAGATCAGTGACGTAATCAGATGCCTTGTAGAAGCAGTCGCTGAGTGGCGGTCACGAACTGCACACCGGTCGTTAACTTAAGAGGCTGCTGAAAAAGTCCCGTGCAAACCGCTCCCTCGCGGTCGCGGCTCTGTAACTGTCGAAAACACTCAATGCGGTTTTCGGCATTTCTCAGAACCGGGTTGGGGCTCCTCAATAACGATATTTATGGATGCCGTAATCCAAGAGGAATTTAGTAACTGCTTCGCGCGGGTAATTCGGAGATAGGGGCATGCGCTTTGGCCGCAGCATGAGTTTGCCGTTCTTCACATAGGCCGGGCCTCTCGGGGCCAGTCTATGGACCATACGCTCGCGCCACTGCCGCAGCAGGCTCTGCTTACCAGTGTCCCGGGCAAGATCGGTGTTCTCGTGCGGATCGCGATCCAAATCAAATAGCTGTTCCCAGCCGTTGTAGGCGTGGAAGATGTATTTCGTATGACCGTCTGTGAGGGCATTCCAGTGAACTGTCTTGCTGTAGCACACATCGTGCTCCAATTCCAGCGTGTCTCGCCAGCCTTCCGTCTTGCCCCGGATCAACGAAAGCATGCTCATGCCGTCAATTTTTGCATCAAGCCGGCCGCCGGCCGCTTCGACGCAGGTCGGGAGCACGTCGGTCAGATCAACCGGTTCAGAGCGCACCTGGCCGCGCTCGGCGCTTACCAGGCCCTTCGGCCAGCGAACGAGCATGGGGATTCGCACATCCGACTGGTACGGCTGGCACTTCCTCCATAAATAATGGTCGCCAAGCATATCTCCGTGATCGGTGGTGTAAAGGATAAGGGTATCGTCCAACCAGCCGCGGTTATCGAGCGCCTCCAAAATCCGCCCGATTTGCTCGTCTACAAAGGAGACAGAACCGTAGTAGCCTGCCCGCGACTGGTGCACTTGGGCCGCGCCCAAATCGCCATGCCAGATATCGGTACCGGGGCCGCTTCTCGGTTTGTAGCGCGCATCCCAATCGCCATGAAAAGCTTTCGGCAGGTCGGCGTTGGCATACTCGAGAAGAAGTCGGTCCGGCGGCGTGTACGGGCTGTGGGGAGAGATAAAGGAGACCTTTAGAAAAAAGGGCTGCGAGTTTTTATAAGTGCGCAGGAAGCGCACCGCCGTTTCGCCGGTCCAGTGGGTGTGGTGCAACCGTTCGGGAAACGGATAGGGCTTGGCTCCATAAGCGTTCCAGTTGAGACCTACATCGAGCGGATTCAGATTCGGAGCGTTGCTCAAAAACCAGGACTGGTAAGCATTCCGAAAAGTATTTGCGGTTTCGTCATGGATCATCTGATCGAAGCCGTGGCCTTCGGTGCGGAGCGGCCCGAACTCCATCTTGCCGATCCCGATGGTGTAATAACCTGCGTCTTTCAGCGCTCGCGGCAGCTCGGTTGGATAATGAGGAGCGATCGGCCAGCCGTCCATGCCGAGCAGTCCGTTGTTCCAGGGCCCGAGGCCGGTGAGCAGCGCCGCACGGCCCGGCACGCAGCTAGGCGCCGGGGTATAGGCCTGATTGAATCGTGCGCCCCCGCGCGCAATTTCATCCAAGTGCGGGGTATGGATGGCTCGGTTCCCGTCGGCTCCGATGCAGTCGCCGCGATGCTGGTCGCTCATCAGGAGCAAAATATTCGGCTTGCTGGATGTACGCGGCGAGGATTTGGCAATTTCCGGAGCCGCCACCGAAACACCAGTGGCAGCCGCCGCTCTGAACATATCTCTTCGAGTGAACTTTGTATCTTGACTCATTACGTGTGTCCTGGTTCCTAAGCGCTCAAAACATGAGCTTCAGCGCAAATTGAATCACACGGGGCGAATCTGCGCTCAGGATGCGGCCAAAGTTCCGATTCGTCAAGGTGGCTACAGGCCCACCGAAGTTGGCATGGTTCAGAAAGTTGAAGGCCGAGAAGCGGAACTGGGTCCGAACGCGTTCCGTGATGGGGATGTCCTTCAATAGACCGAAATTCCATACCCATGATCCGGGACCAGTGAGGCTGTTGCGGCCGCTATCGCCGAAGGTCCCAAGCGCATTCGGGACGTAGGCCGCTGTGTTGAAGTATTCCTCCATAAAGTTGACGCCGGCCGGCCGCGAGGAATCGGCGGTGATCTGGTCGGCGAGGTCGTTCGTTCCCGAGTTCGTGGTGGGGCCGGAACGAGAATTATCCACACCGCTTCTCACCGAAAATGGGCCGCCGCTCTCGATAGTGACAATGCTGCTGAGCTGCCAGCCATTCACGACCTTTCCCGTCCAGCCGTGCAGCGAAGCGACATGAGGGAGGGCATAAACAACGGAGATGTTTGCCAGTTGCGTGCGGTCAAAATCGCAGCGTGCATAGTCTAAGTTGGGATTGAACTTATTAATAACGCTCACGCCTCCGAAGGTGTCCGAGTTGTTGTCCATGCATTTCGAATAGACATAGTTGCCTAGCAGCGTGAGTCCGTTTTGGGCGTGCATCTTTATGGTCGCCTGCAATCCGTTGTAGTTTGAAAACTCGAAGGGAGACAGAATCTGCAGCGATCCGATCCCGGTGTAAGGCCGCCTCGCATTGACATTGGCTTCCGTAGCGCCGGGTCCATAAATAGCTGGATTGCCTTCGGTGGAACTCATCCCTTTGACCATGTGATTGCCTACGTAAGCGAGTGTCAGGCCTGTATTACGGAGCACCTGTCTCTGGACGGTGAAATTCCACTCCTGCACATAGCTGGTGGGACTGTCGGGTATCAGGGCGGCCGTAGCTACCGGCCGAGTGAATGGATACGTCTTTAGCTGCGCGGCGGTGGGCGGTGTCCAGGGAAAAGGAGTTCCGCCCGGATAGCCGGCGTAAGGATCCGCAAAGCTAGAGGGATCCGAGATGTTGATGGTAAGCCCCCGGAAGGTGGCGATGTTGCCCGAGAATCTCTGGAGGTTCAACGGCTCGGGCCGGTAGAAAATGCCGTAGGCGGAGCGAACGACTGTCTTTCCGTTACCACCGACGTCCCAGGCAAAGCCCACGCGCGGGGCAAAATTGTTCCAGTCATCGCGGAAAATGGAATGCTGAAGGCCCGGATCGCCCGAAAAGACGAGACCAATGGGAGCGTTCGGCGCCACGACCGACTGAACGCCAGGCTCGAATCCGATTTGAGGCCCGTCGCGGTCCTTCGCCGGGAGCCACGGTTCCCAACGGAGCCCAAGATTAAGAGTGACGTTTGGCAGGATTCTCCAGTCATCCTGGATCCAGGGCTGCCATTTGGTCTCGTAGATATTTTGGGGAGAAGCACCGTGCTGACTGAATAGGTGAGGCAGGCCCAGCAGATAGTCCGCAAAAGGATCGCCGGAATTCTTGTCGGAAGGGGAGGCCGTGCGCGATCCATCAAAACTCCACGTGCCGGATTCACGCGACCGGTCGAAGGCATATTCATCGTTCCGGATTACGTCCATACCGAATTGGAGCATGTGTTTTCCATGCGACCAGGTGAAATCCGCACGGTATTCGAGCGTATGGGGACTGATCGCGATCGGAGTGCCGCCCAGTAAGCTGCCATAGCCATTGATCGCGACATCGGTTTGCGGCGGCGCATTGGGAGTGGCAAGCGGAACGTCCGCTCCGAGTTTCTGCATCGTGATCGGGACAACCGCGGCTCGGTTACGTGGTTCGCGCGCATAGTCAAAGCCGGCGACTAAAAGAAAATCGGGGCTGAACGTATGCGTATCGGAGACCATGATGCTCTGGTTGGTATAGTTGTCGGTCCCGTAGAAGGCGGTAAAAGCGCTGGTATTCTCTTGAAAACCGAACTTATCGAAGAAGTACCGTCCGGTCAGATGATCCTTGGATGTTAGATTATGGTCGAACCTGGCCAGCACCTGATCGTCGTCCTGGTTTGTCATTGGCTTGGACTGGTAGGTGTCGTCGGACTGATTGGGAAGCGGGATGTAGCTCAGTAATTTCGTCGCCAAAGGATCGACATCGCTCGGCGGTATGACGTTCCCAACAAAGGGCAGGCCAGTCTTTGGATCGTAGATAGTGCGAGTGCTCGGGAAAACGCCTTGCCGTAAGGCCTGGGTCGGCGGCCTTCCGATCGAAGGGGTAGCCCCGCCAACCGTGCGCGTCCCCTGATAGGAAACAAAAAAGAAGGTTCTATTTTTGATAATAGGACCTCCGAGTGTGCCTCCGAACTGATTCCGCTTAAATGGTACGGGCGCAGCGGCAAAAAAGTTCCGGGCATCCAATGCGTCATTGCGCAAGAACTCGAAGGCGGACCCGTGAAACTGATTCGTGCCCGATCGTGTTGCAAATTGCACACTGCCTCCCGCCCCGGACTGGCTTGCGCTGAAGTTAGAGGACTTTACTGTAAATTCCTGCAGAGCATCGGGATTGGGAAGCACGGGCGCGGTTCCGAAATGGGGATCTCTGTAGCTCATGCCGTCGAGCTCATAATTGTTGTCCGTCCCGCGATTGCCGTCCACCGAGAATTGTGTATTGGCCGTCTGGAAACTCAGCGATCCGCCGTTTGCTCCGTTGAGATCGATGCTCCCGGTCGTCAGAAAAACGAGCTGAAGCGGATTCCTCCCATTCAGCGGCAGATCGTTCATGCTTTTCCTTCCGAGCGAGGTCTGCAGCACCGAGGAAGTCGGCTGGATTTCCTGAACAGGCGCCGTCACCTCGACCGTCTGGGCTGTCTGTCCGAGCTGCAGTTTGACAACGATGTTCACGCTGTGCCCTGTTACTAACGTGATGCCGCGGTGCGTCTGGGTGGCGAAGCCGGAATGAGAAGCAGCTATCTCATATATGCCGATGGGCAGTTGCGGGAATCGAAATAGCCCCGCGGTGCCCGTTTCCACCGAATGTGTAAGCCCCGTTTGGGTGTTGCGACAAATGACCTTCGCACGAGGGATTACCGCCCCCGAGGGATCGACAACGGTTCCCGTCAGCAGAGCGGTTGATTGGCCCAGGAGACGTACCGGGAACACGCAAGCCACGACGAGAGCGATCATTAACAATATATGCTGACAGTGTTTGTTACCATGACTAACAGTGATCTGCATAACCTTCCCTTCAGCCTTAAACATTCCCGGATGGATCTACCGTTTTCGATTTACGTTGAACGCGATCAGCTTTTTGCCGGCGCGAGTGGTGACAGTGACGTGCAGATTTGTGTCCGTTGCAACCACCTGCGCTACCTGATCCTGGCCGACAACAAGAACTGGAAAATTGTCTCCTCCAGCGCCCGGCTTAAAAAACGCAAAGCGATGCCAATGACCCGCAATCACCAAGTCGACTTTCCCTTTGTTCGCAACATTGGTCCAAGCCCTGTTATCGCCATCGACCCAGCCCCAATACGGCTGGTGCATAACCACGATCCGGAACGGAGCGGTTTTCTCATGCTGATTCGTTTCGACGTGGTGCTTGAACCACGCAAGCTCGGTCTTGCGGTAAGGAGCAAGTTCGTTGAGATGAGAGTAGACGTTCGTGCTGTCCGGCTTATCTTCTCCCGTATCGATCACGATGAGGTGCACAGGGCCATCGTCGCGGGAGTAGTAAAACCGGGGCTGGTCCGGAGTCGTAAGGTACTTCGCCATGCTGCGGGCAAACGGGCCGCGCAGATCATGGTTGCCTCGGACGTAAATGAGTGGTTCTGCATGATTAAGCCCTTTGGAAATTGGGCTTAAAAAGACATGGAAAAGCTGCTCCTGGTCGCTCGCCCAGTTAACCGCATCGCCGTCGAAGACCAGGAAGTCGGTCTTTTTCCAATCGATCATCGTCATTAACGCATTTATGCGCGGAATGTCCTCATGGGTATCGGTGATCACACTGAATGAGATGGATGGCTTTGCCCGGCTGAATGTCGTAAAGCTATAAACAGGACTTTTGCGGGTAAGCCCCATGTCCGGCCAGTATGCTTTCAAGCGCACCACCCGCGTGGAGATTACCCGGTATCCATATGTGTGTCCGAGAGCCAAGCCGGTCAGCTCCACCTTATGAAGAGTGCCCACGGGCACTAATCCATTCTTCTGTGGCTCCAGTGTGTGATTTAAGCTTTTCTCACCGTATTCGACCTTGGCTATACATGGCGCTCCCGTAACCCATTCGATTGTGGCGGATGTCTCGGACGGATCGAGAATAAACGGGCCGTGGATGATCGCCGGGGCGGTGTCGTAGGTTTTGTAGGGCCGATTCGCGATGTTATTGGGCCGAAGCACGTGCGCGTGGAGCGTTTTCGGCGGCCACGAGCGATGATGCCCCTGGTGCGGAGCAGGAGCCTTAGCCGAGCTCGCGTCCTGCTGAGCACAGATCCCTGGCGCTGCAAGAAGTGCAAAAAAAGTGCAGATGCAGATGAGGACGGAACGCATCAGAACGTGACTTTGGCTCCGCCCTGGAGGATCCGCTGCCCGTAGGAGCTGGTGATCTGCCCGAAGCTGCCCCCACACACGCCATTCACGATCGAGCACGAGGTACCTGGATTGTTCCAGTGAGGCGTATTCGTCAGATTTTGCGCTTCCGCGCTGAGCCGGAAACCAACTCGCTCGGTGACCTTAAAATGGCGATAGAGGCTGAAATCAAGCTGGGCGAGTCCTGGCCCCCGCAGCCAGGATAGCCCTGGGCGGAGGTTTCCCATCTGCTCAGCTTCATTTGGCGTAAAAGAGCTTGGGCTGAACCAGTACTGCCCGGGTCCCGTCCCTTTCGGCATCTCAAGCGTGCCGGAGAAATCGGGCATCTGCCCGGTAAACGGCGTATTCAGAAAGCTGGCTGTCTGGCTGAGGTCGAGCGGCGAGCCAGTCCAGAATGAAAAGATGCCGTTGAGTTCCCATCCGCCGAGAATCGCCTTGGCAGCGCCGCTGGTGTTTGCCCATTTCCGGCCGGCGCCAAACGGCAGCCTGTAGACGAACGACATCTTCAGCATATGGGTGTGATCGAAGCTCAGCGTGTGCTTGTTGAGCGGCAGGCAGCCTGCAGGCATCAGCGACGAGGCTGGACAATTGAATGTCAATCCGTTCTCCCACCCCTCGTCGTTCATGTAGCCCATCGCCTTCGAGTAAGTGTAGGAACCTTGGAGCATGAGGCCGTGACTCATATGGCGGCGGAGCGAGACCTGGAGTGAATTGTAGTGTGAGCCGAGATACCCCGCGAATTGGTAAGTGGAGGCATACCTGCCGAATTGGGCAAACAGCGGCTCGCCATCGGAGCCTGTTCCCAGCGGAGCGGCATTCAATTGCCTCCCGTTCAATTCATGAACCAAGCGATTTCCCACGTAGCCTACGGTCAGCAAAGTCTGGCTTGGCAGCTTCCGCTGGATGGTGAAGTTCCACGATTCGACATATCCGCGCTTGAACTCTCCGGGAGCCATGGTGCCAGT
>JBOGMI010000118.1:0-5836 GCA_050746645.1 Bryobacteraceae bacterium
CCGCAGCCTGCTGTACATCAGCACCAGCGAGATTTACGGCGATCCCGATGCCGCGCACATTCCAACGCGCGAGGATTATCGCGGAAATGTCTCCTGCACCGGGCCGCGCGCCTGCTACGACGAATCGAAGCGCATGGCGGAGACGCTCTGCTGGGTGTATCACGAACTATACAAAGTGCCGGTCAAGGCGATCCGGCCGTTCAATGTTTACGGCCCCGGGCAGCGCCTGGACGATAAACGGATCATTCCCGATCTCGTTTCGGCCGCGCTCGAACGCCGCGCCATTGAGCTGTTCAGCGACGGCCGCGCAACCCGCTCATTTTGCTATGTGAGCGATGCGATTCGCGCGCTTTGGCTGATTCTGCTCTCCGATGCGAATGGCGAAGCCTTCAACGTGGGCAACGACGAGCGCGAAATTGCGATCGGAGAGCTTGCCGAGCTGATCAGCCAAGTGGCCGGCCCGCCGCGGCTTGAGATTCGGCACCGTGCCAGCGAGGACAAGCATTACTTGACCGACAATCCGCAGCGCCGCTGTCCCGATCTCGGAAAACTTCGCGGGCGGTTGGGCTGGAGCCCGAAAGTACCGCTGGCCGAAGGGCTGGAACGCACGCTGCATTCCTATCGTGGTGCGCTTCAGAGTGCCCGATGAGCAACATGACGAGCGAGATCCAATGCGACGGCCGCCTGTGCGTGATTCGCAGCGAGGAATATCTGCCGTTTTCCGGCCGCAAGCATGTTTTCCTGGCGGGCGATCTGAAACAACCCAATCCGAATCCATTCGTTCGCGAAACCCGACTCGAGTGGATTTTATGCTTCTACGAACCCGGCGACGATGGAGTGCCGCACTGGCATCGCGAAGTCACCGAATATGAAACCGTGCTCGAAGGCGAGATCGGCTATTTCGAGGCGGCGACCGGCGAAACCACCTGGCTGCGCGCGGGCGATTTTACGACGGTTCCGGTGGGCGTCTGCGTCAAACGGGTGGTGAAAGGACAAGCACGAACCGCCGCCGCGAAAGTGCCGTCGCTTTCCGAGCGCGTGGTTTGCGCTCAGTGCCCGCGCCTGTGTTCGGCGCGCATCGGCCCCTATTTGGGCGATAGTAGAGATTGAATGCGGCTCACTGTTGTTGGTACCGGATATGTGGGCCTGGTGAGCGGCGCTTGCCTCGCCGCCACCGGCCATGACGTCACCTGCGTCGATGCGCTCCAGGAGCGCGTGGACGCCGTGAATCGATGCACTCCGCTGTTTCATGAGCCGGGTCTGCGCGAGTTGCTGGAGCAGGCCGTCGGAAGCGGCAGGCTGCGCGCAACGCGCGAGCTAAACGCCGCGGTCCAATCCTCCGACCTGACGATGCTTGCGGTCGGCACTCCCTGCGAGAACGGCGATATCGACCTTTCCTACATACGCGGCGCGGCCGAGAGCATCGGCAAAGCGCTCCGCGAAAGCAGCTCTTATCACGTTGTCGTGGTTAAGAGCACGGTAGTGCCGGGCACCACGGATACGGTCGTCGGTGGCATTTTGGAGCAGGCCTCGGGCAAGCCCATCGGCGAATTCGGGCTCTGCATGAATCCGGAGTTTCTGCGCGAGGGAACGGCGGTTGCGGATTTTATGGAGCCGGACCGCATCGTGATCGGCCAATCGGACGATCGTGCCGGGCAAACTCTGGCCAGGATTTACGACAGCTTCGACTGCCCCAAGCTTTTCACCACGCTGCGCAATGCGGAGATGACCAAGTATGCCTCCAACGCGTTGCTGGCCACGCTGATTTCTTTCAGCAACGAATTGGCGGCGATCTGCGAAGGCACGCCGGGAACCGATGTGGAGCAGGTCATGGACGGCCTTCACCTCGACCGGCGTTTGAATTGCATCGTGGACGGCAAGCGGTATACGCCGGCTATTCTGAGCTATTTGCGCGCGGGCTGCGGCTTCGGAGGCAGTTGCCTTCCGAAAGACATCACCGCGCTGCGGGAATTTGGGCGCCGGCAAGGTCATACGCCGCGCCTGCTCGAAGCGGTTCTCGCCATAAATCGCAGCCGGCCGGCGGCGCTGGTTTCGATGGCGGAATCGGCCGTCGGTAGCCTGCGAGGAAAGACGATTGCGGTTTTGGGTTTGGCCTTCAAGCCGGGCACCGACGATCTGCGCGATTCGCCCGCCCTCGCGCTGATCGACCTTCTGCACCGGCAGGAAGCATCGGTGCGAGGATACGATCCGTTTGTTTCTGCTTTGCCCCGGAACGGCAGGCCCGTCGCGGTTTGCGGCTCGGCGGCCGAAGCACTCCAGCAGGCGGACGCGGCCATCATCGCCTCCGGTCTGCCGGAGCTGCGCTCTTTGGATTGGACGGCGCTCGCGGGCCGAATGCGGCAGCCGGTGGTGATTGACGGCCGCTGCGCTCTGCGGTCGCTCGAACTCCCCCCGCCCATCCGATATCACCGCATCGGATTATCGAACGGCGAGGTAACAGCGAGGCAACACATCGATGAGTAACTCAGCAAATGGAAATTCCGGCGCCGGCGATGCGGCTGCCATCCGCGCACAGATTTTAGAGCTGGTCGCGCAATACTATCACGCCGCGCACCGGCGCAAGCCTTTCGAGCCGGGCGTCAGCAGGCTCCAATATTCCGGCCGCGTTTACGATCAGCGCGAGATGCTGAACCTGGCCGAATCGGCGCTCGATTTTTGGCTGACCTTCGGCGACTGGGGGTTGAAATTCGAGCAGCGGATGCAGAAGTTCTACCGCTCACGGGATTTCGTTCTGGTCAACTCGGGTTCTTCGGCGAATCTGCTGATGGTGACGACGCTATGTGCGCGCGAACTGGACAAGCTGCTGCGGCCCATCGACCGGCGGCGGCTGGAACCGGGCGATGAAGTCATCACCCCGGCGGTCACCTTCCCGACTACTCTCGCACCTATTGTCCAGAACCAGCTCGTTCCCGTCTTTGTCGATTGCGAAGTCGGCACCTACAACGTCAATCCCGCTTTGATCGAAGACGCCATCGGCCCGCGAACGCGCTGCATCTTCATTCCGCATACCGTGGGGAATCCCTGCGATATGGCGGCGATCATGGACATCGCCAAGCGGCACGATCTTTGGGTGTTGGAGGATTCGTGCGATGCGCTTGGCGCGACGTTCGATGGCCAGTTGGTCGGGACCTTCGGCGATATGGCCTCGCTGAGTTTCTATCCGGCGCACCAGATGACCATGGGCGAAGGCGGAGGCGTAACGATCAATCATCCGCGCCTGAAGAAAACCGCGCGCTCGATTCGCGACTGGGGCCGCGACTGCTGGTGCGACCCGGGCAAGAGCAACACCTGCTGCAAGCGTTTTGGATGGCAGCTAGGAGAGCTGCCGGAAGGCTACGACCACAAATACATCTACACGAATATCGGCTATAACTTGAAGCCGACCGACATGCAGGCGGCGATCGGAATGGCGCAGATCGAAAAAGCGCCGGAGTTCGTCGAGCGCCGGCGGCACAATTTCTGGCGTTTGTATAACGGCCTGAAGCCGCTAGAAGAATATTTCATCCTGCCGAAGATCGACCCGCGCGCCAATCCTTCGCCTTTCGGCTTTCCGATCACGGTGCGCGAGGGCCTCGACCGCACGGCGATCACGCGGCAACTGGAAGCGGCTAATATCGAGACCCGTCTGGTCTTCGGCGGCAACATTCTGCGCCAGCCCGGCTTTCTGCATATCGAGCGGCGGATACACGGCGATCTCAAACAATCGGACATCATCATGAACCGGACATTTTTCATCGGCGTGTATCCGGGCCTGACGGACGAAGCGATCGATTACGCGATCGAACAGCTCGCTAAGGCGCCGAAAACGGTGCTGGCGGTGCTGGACTGAACAGCGCAGCTAAGAAATATTGATCGGCGCAAGACCGGCGGCGCGCAACTGCCGGTTCAGAGCGCCCAGAGAGCCCTGCAATTTCTGCCAATCTGCAAGGCGCAGCGCAGCCAGATGCGCAGCTTGGCGATAGAGAGCGATCACTTGCGACGGAGGAGTGCGCGCTGCGCCTTCGATCGAGTTCAGCGCCACTGTCAATTCGCTGCTTGCCTCATGCAGCCCTTGCTTTCCGCTGAGAATTTCTCCTGCGCGCCGGCTGGTGTTGTCGATCGCGGCCATTAGCGCCTTGCCGGCTGTCAGCTTTTTCTTTGCGGCCGCACATTGCGCCTGCAACGCTTGTATTTGGGCGATCGCCTTTCGTGCCGCAATCATTTTTTTAAACGCCAGCTTGCCCCAGCGAAACTGTTCCGCCAGCTCCGCCTGAGTAGCGTGAACGCGGGGATCCATGGCAACTTGAAATTTCTTGACCAGCGCATGGCCATCCACCGTGAGCCGGGCGGTGTAGGTGCCTGGCAAGACGAGCGGGCCTTGCCACGGAGCGCCCTCCGGATTGGCCGGAGATTGGAGGCTAGTCGGGTTGTAGCGCAGATTCCAAACGAACCGATGCATTCCCGCATCCACGCTCAACACCCGCGGGTTCTGAAACCAGCGCGGTGCAACGGGCAAATTCGCAGGCGGCTTCGGAGGCTTTTCACTGCTCGAATAGCGCCGCACGAGGTTGCCGTGCGCATCCAGAATCTGGAGCGTGACGTTTCCCTGCGCGGCGGCACGCAAATAGTAATCGATATAGGCGCCGCGAGCCGGATTCTTTGCCTGCGGATCGTTGGGCGGCAGCGGCGTGCCGGCAAAAGAATCGCTGACGATCCGCAGCGCCCGCGCGGGCTTGAACAGCCAAGCATCGGCCGCGGCGACTTGGTTCGTGATCTGACGCAGCGGAGCGATGCCGTCCAATACCCAAAACCCGCGGCCATGCGTCGCGATGATCAAGTCGTTGTCGTGAATCGCGAGATCGCGCACCGAAGTCACCGGCAGATTCAATTGCAGCGGCAGCCAATTGTCTCCACTGTTGAAAGAAACGTAAACGCCGAATTCCGTTCCGGCGAATAACAGACCCGGACGCTTCGGATCTTCGCGAATGACGTTCAAAAATGCCTGGTCCGCGATGCCGTTCACAATCAACTTCCAGGTCTCGCCGAAATTGCGCGTCCTGTACAAATACGGCCGCATGTCGTCGAGCCGGTGCCGATCGACGGCCGCATAAGCCTCGCCATCGCGGGAATGGGAAAGCGCGATTTGAGTGATTTTGCTCCAGGGCGTCAGGCCAGGCGGAGTAACATCGATCCACGTGCGCCCGCCGTTGCGAGTCAGGTGAATCAGCCCTGTATCGCTACCGGCCCAAATCTCCTGGGCATTCAGAGGTGAAGGCGCAATCGTATAGATAACGCCGCGATGGGTTCCATCTTGCGTGCCGGTGAGATCGGGACTGATCTTCTGCCAGTGCAGGCCGCCGTCCAAGGTGCGCATCACGTACTGCGTCCCGTAATACAACGCGTTCGGCGCGATCGGTGAAAAAATCACCACAGGGGTCCAGGGATCGCGGTATCTCCATTTCGCGATGTCGCTGTGAAGATCGTTAGGCATCGGCCAGGGCGCAATATTCTGGCTTTGCCCGGTGCGCCGGTTGTAACGCGTTAATGTGCCGTAAGTATCGGATTCGTAAACGATATTCGGATTTTTCGGATCGATTGCGAGATATCCGCTCTCGCTGCCGCCTACCGTAAACCAATCGCGCAGGTCGATTTCCCCATGCACGGTGCTTGCCGGAGTTGCCGCCGTTCCGGTGTCCTGTTGCGCGCCATAAACGTGATAGGGCGTTTCGTTATCCGTAATCACGTGATAGAACTGCCCGGTCGGCTGGTTGTACCAGGTGCTCCAGGTTTTGCCTCCGTTTAGCGTGACGGTCGTGCCCTGGTCGGTTCCCAGCAC
>JBOGMI010000119.1:0-1236 GCA_050746645.1 Bryobacteraceae bacterium
GCTTCTTGATAGTTCGGATTCGCGGATACGGCGGCGCGCAAATAAGGCGCCGCTTCGACGGTCTTATTTTGCTTCAGCAGAATCTCTCCCAGCAGGCAGTTAGAGGTGGGATCGTTGGGATAGTGCTCCAGTTCGGCTCGAAATTCCTCCGCGGCCATTTCCGCTTTGTCTTCTTTCCAATACAGGATGCCGATGGCGGAATGGACGCCCATAAAAGTAGGGTCGGCTTTTTCGGCGGCTTTGAATTCGGCGAGAGCATCCCTCTCGCGCGACATTTTGTCATAGACCCGGCCCATCATGACGTGCGCTTCGGGCGAATGGGGAGCGATCGCCATAATTCGGGCAAAGACATTCGCAACATTCTTATAGTCCTTGGCGCGCCAATAGGCTTTGCTCAAGATATGCAGCGCTTGCAAATTGCGAGGCTGAAGCTTGCTGGCGCGGTCGAGGTAAGGAGCGGCTTCCGCGTAACTGTCGAGAGCGAAGTAAGTAAGACCGGTTAGCTCCAGGCTTTGAAAATCGGGATGAGACTGGGCAAAGGACTTGAGAAGCGGCAGAGCTTCTTTATAGAGATGGCCGCGGAAATAGTCGATACCGAGGTTTCGCGAAGTAATCGGATCCTGCGGCTTGATCTTAAGCGCACGCTTGTAACAAGCAATCGCCTCGTTTTCCATGCCTTGGCGAGCAAGAGAGATAGCGAGATCGTTCAGAATTTCGACCGATTGCGGCTCCAGCGAAAGCGCATGGCGGAAGGCGGCTTCGGCGGCAGCATTGTCGCCGCGCTGGAGCGCCTGGCTGCCTTCAACGAGTAAAGAACCGAGTGCAGGCGGTTCCGCCTGCTGTGCATGGGTTGCAATGGTCACGGCCAGCGCGAGCAGACAAGCGAAAACACGGCTCACCTACCCAAAATACAACCGGACGGGTCTCGGTGCTCGGGGTCGCGATGCGCGTGGACAGCGCCGCCTGTCCTCCGTTTGCCCAGAAACGGAGGAAGCGGCCGCGCAGTCGTAACTACAGAGGCGATATGAAGGAAAAGAATCCGATACCGCGCGAGGAACACGATCCGCAGGAAGAACACGACCGGCCGGAGAACCTGGTCGAAGCGCCGAACGAGGCCGAACAGACCGCGCGCAGCTTGCAAGAGGCGGCCGATTCCCACGCTTCTCTCGAAGGCTATTACTCGATCAATGAGGAAAAGCCGCCGGAAGATCCTCGTCTACCTTCAAAACCACAAAA
>JBOGMI010000120.1:0-1046 GCA_050746645.1 Bryobacteraceae bacterium
CTCTCTGCTTCCTGCACGAACTCAGTCATCAAAGCCGGCGCACGCTTCCCGGTTTGGAAACTGTGTGGAATTGCATTGTGGGATATGCACTGCTCATGCCTTCCTTTATGTACGTGGGCGTGCATCCCAATCACCACAAGCTTTCGACTTACGGGACTGCGGAGGATCCCGAATATCTGCCGTTCGCGCGCTCGCGGAGGATGACGATCTTTTTCGCGCTGGAGAGTTTTTTCATCCCGGCTTTTTTGGTCGCGCGTTTCCTGATTCTGACGCCGGCGGGCTTGGTGTGGAAACGGGGGCAGGAACTGCTGGCGATTTACGCCTCTTCGCTGACCATGCACACGCGCTACCGCCGCGAGACGCCTCCCGCACTGATTGCGACGATTCGCCGCCATAGCGCGGCCATTCTCTGCCTGTGGGCAGCGGCGATCGGCGCGGCGGCGATCGGTCTGCTGCCTTGGCGCATTTTTATCGTTTGGCTGCTGGTCTGCTCGTTCATCTGCTTCCTCAACACCACGCGGACGCTGGGAGCGCATAGCTACGAGAGTTCCGGGGCGCCGCTGGACCGCATGGGGCAGTTGCTCGATTCCATCGATACTCCAGGGGGCTTCTGGACCGAGCTTTGGGCGCCGGTGGGGCTGCGCTATCACGCCTTGCATCACTATTTCCCGGGAATCCCCTATCACAATCTCGCGGCGGCGTATCGCCGCATCACCGCTTGCGTGCAGGTGTCGGCGGGTTACAGCCAGGTGACGAGTCCGAGCCTGCAACGTTCGCTGCGCGTGCTCTACGAGAAGGGCGCGCGTGGAGGACGGGTGTGAGCAGCCTTCCAAGCCCAAAATGCGTTTCGGGGTGAAAGCCTTCGAACAAGCCAGCGGCGTACAGCGTGCCGCCGGCCTGCTCGAAGGGAGGTGTTAGACCGTCTAGAAGAAAAACCCGAAGTTAAGGCCTTCTAATGACGGCGTGAGTGGCGGATTGTTCAGCAAGACGGCACTGCCTGCCACCCCGATCGCCATTGTCGAAGAAGCCCCTGACGGCGAGCGCGC
>JBOGMI010000121.1:0-6774 GCA_050746645.1 Bryobacteraceae bacterium
GAAGCCTCCGCATCGCGGATACCGGTGGCGACTTCGGGCAGAATTCCGCGCTCGACATAAATCGGGCGGATGAAAGTGCGCAAACGCGGCAGCGCGCGCGCAAACAAAAGCGCGCCGCAAAGGCAGCACGCGCCGCCGAGCAAGACGGTTTCCGACGCCCCGATCGTGGCGGCCAGACCTCCCGCGACCAGGCTTCCGAAGGGCGCCATTCCCTGAAAGGCCATGGCATAGAACGACATCACCCGCCCGCGCTTCCCTTCCTCGACGATGGTTTGCAGGATAGTGTTGCTCGCCGCCAAAGCGCGCATCATGCCAAAACCGGTGACCACCATCAGGCACATGGAAAGCCAAAGCATACCGGAACATCCGAAGCCCACCAGCGCCGCGCCGAGCAGTGCCGCCGAAACGGGAATGACTCTACCTAGGCCGAGCACCGAACGGCGGTTGGCTAATGCCACCGCGCCTGCCAACGCTCCCAGGCCGGTCGCCGCCATCAGATTGCCGAGCGTGCCCGGGCCGCCGTGCAACACACGGGTGGCGAAAATCGGCATCAACATCCGGTAAGGCATGCCGAACAGGCTGATCACGGCGAGCAGCAGCAGAATGGAGCGAATCGGAACCGAATGAATCACGTAAGTCCATCCGTCGGCGAGTTCCTCCCACATTCGCTTGGGCGCGGCGCGCATCTCGCGAGCTTCGATGTGCATCAAAACAAGGGACACAATGACCCCGCCGTAGCTGATGCCGTCGATCAGGAAACAAACGCCTTCGCCCGCCACGGCGATCACAATACCGGCGATAGCAGGACCAACCAGGCGGGCTGCATTTACGATAGAAGAGTTGAGGGCGATCGCATTGGGCAGGTCGTCGCGGTTATCGACCATCTGCACGACAAATGCTTGGCGCGCCGGCATATCGAATGCGTTCACCAGCCCTTGAAATAGCGACAGGAGGATGATATCGGTAACGGTGATACGGCCGCTCAGCGTCAGGAATGCGAGCGCCAGCGATTGCAGCATCGAGAGCGTCTGGGTTGCGACCAGGGTGTTGCGGCGATTCCAGCGATCTATCCAAACGCCCGCGATCGGGGCCAGGAAAAACAGCGGGATCTGCCCCGCGAAACTCGCCAGACCGAGCAGAAAGGCGGAATGACTGAGTTGATAGACCAGCCACGCCGTGGCAATGCGCGTGATCCAGGTTCCCAGGAGCGAAACGCTTTGGCCGGAGAAAAATAGCCGGTAGTTGCGCGATCCGAGCGCGCGAAACAGCGCCAGGTTGCGCAGCCGGCTCCAGCCCGGCTTGGGAGAATTCATCGATGAGCGAACCAGCCTCTCATTCAATAATCGTCATATGAGGAACTCGCGCCGGCTTTTCGCCGCGTTCACGGTAGTTTTACTGATGCTCCTCTGGGGCTGCGCCGTGCCGCATCCGAGCATTATCCATCGCCCCCCGTCGCCCGAGATCGTGCGTATTATCAACCATTACGTGGAGGCGGTCGAAGGCCACGAAAATGCGCTGCGCGGCGCCACCATGAAGGTAGACATTACCGCCGCAATTCCCAAACTGAAAGAACACGGAACGCTGCGAGCGCTGCGCAAGATCTCGCAAATCGGGCAGATCACTTACCAATTGCTCGGATTCCAGGGCAGCGACACGGTGAAGAGCCAGGTCATCGCCCGTTATTTGAAAGCGGAGCGCAAGGAGCAGGGGAATCAAAAGGTCGACGTCCTGCCCTCGAATTATAAATTCAAATACAAAGGCGAAAAGGATCGTCCGAACGGGGGGCAAGCATATGTGTTCGATGTCTCGCCCTGGAAGAAGCGGGAGGGCTTGTTCAAGGGTCAGATATGGCTGGACAAGGAAACCTATCTGCCGGTTTTCGAAAAAGGCAAGCTGGTGAAGAGCCCGGGGCTGTTCTTGAAAAAAATAGAGTTCGAGCGCGGTTACCGGATCCAGAACGGAATCTCCGTGCCGGAATACTTGACCAGCACCATCCATGTCCGGCTGTTTGGAAAAGTGGAACTGAATGTCCACTACTCCGACTTCCAGCCCAAGCCGGGGAGCCCGTCGAGTCCTGCTTCCACCGCCGATTCGCCTTCCCCGCTCTCGGCGCACGCGATTGGGAAGTAGCGCAGACCCCACTCAATGCGACTATAATAAGTGGAGACGTTAGGCTTTTGGCTATACCTTGTACGCTGGAAGTAACGCTTAAGGGAATTCGATGAGGACACTTTTTCTGAACCCTCCATCTTTCGAGGGCTTTGACGGTGGTGCTGGTTCTCGCTGGCCGGCTTCGCGGGAGATCGAATCGTACTGGTATCCGGTATGGCTTTGCTATCCGGCCGGCATGCTGCCCGACAGCAAAGTCATCGACGCGCCGCCGCACAAATTTTCCATTCAGCAGACGGTCGCCATGGCGCCGGATTTTGAACTGCTGGTGCTTTTCACTTCGACACCCGGCTTTCACGTCGACGTGAAAATCGCCGAAATGATGAAGGACACGAATCCGAAGCTGCAGGTCGCTTTCGTCGGGCCGCACGTCACCGTGCAGCCGGAACAGAGTCTGGGGGCGTCGAAGGCGATCGACTTTATCGTCAAACGCGAGTTCGATTACCAGATCCGCGACTTCGCCATGGGCAAGCCGCTCGAAGAAATCCCAGGCGCCGTGTTCCGCAAAAACGGCCACATTCAGCAGAATCCGGAATCGGCGCCTATTGAAGATTTAAACGCTCTGCCCTGGGTGACCAAAGTCTATCGCCGCGATCTCGACTTCCGCCGCTATAACGTGCCGTTTCTGCTGAATCCGTATCTGGCGTTTTACACCTCGCGCGGCTGTCCGGCTCAATGCACATTCTGCCTGTGGCCGCAGACGCACTCGGGCCATCGCTGGCGCTTGCGCTCCTCCGACGACGTGGTAAACGAGTGCCGCTGGGCGCTCGAAAATTTCCCCGGCCTCAAAGAAATTTTCTTTGACGACGACACCTTCAATTATCAGAAGGCGCGCACTATCGAACTCTGCAAGAAGCTCAAGGAACTGAAGTTCACCTGGAGCTGCACCTCGCGCGTGACCACGGACTACGAAACGCTAAGGGCCATGAAAGAAGCCGGCTGTCGGCTGTTGATCGTGGGTTACGAATCGGGCGAGCAGCAGATTCTGAAGAACATCAAGAAAGGCGCGACTATTGACATGGCGCGCCGCTTCACCGCAAACTGCAAGAAACTGGGGTTGGTTATTCACGGCGACTTCATCATCGGCCTCCCGGGCGAAACGCACCAGAGCATTCGCACCACCATCGATTTCGCCAAAGATCTCGATGTCGAAACCATTCAGGTTTCCATCGGACACCCGTATCCGGGCACCGAGTTCTACGATTATGTGGACCGCAATGGACTCATCCAAATCGATTCCAGCATGACCGACGAAGCCGGCCACCAACTCCCGAATTATCAATATCCGGGACTGGACCGCGGGGAACTGGTCGAGTGGGTCGAGCGGTTTTATGGCGAGTTTTATTTCCGGCCGAAAGTGGTAATCCGGCTGGTGAGCAAGGCCGTATTCGATAGCGGGGAGCGGCGGCGGCTCATCAAGGAAGCGCGCGAGTATCTGGCGCTGCGCTCCAAGCGCAAGCAGTTCGTCAAAACCCACCGACAGGACAAGGACCGCACGACGGTTCTGACAGCGGGAGACTGAGCTGAACACCAATAGCCCTCCGATCGAGGACCATCTCGAGAAGATATCTCTGAGCGCTCCGGCCGTGATCACCAAATCGAAGACGGAGACGTTTCTTCTCGCACTGGTGGTAGTCGCTCTGAATTCTTTCGGAAATTTGTCGCTGGCTTGGGGGCTGAAGCGGATCCCCGAACAGATGGGCGCCAACCCGCTGAACTATGTGCGCGCGATGTTCGATCCGTTTGTAGCGGCGGGCATCCTGATGCTGATCTTCTGGCTGCTGATGCGCATGGCGCTGATGAGCTGGGCCGATCTCACCTTCGCGGTGCCGGTCACCGCGTTGGTCTATGTCATGGGAACAGTGCTCGGTAAAGTATTCTTGCACGAAACCGTAACCGCCGCGCAATGGAGCGGGACTGTGTTGATCTTTGCCGGGATCGTGCTGGTGGGATCCACTCAGCAAAGCACGCCCGTGACTGCTCCTCTATGAAGTGGATCCTGCTCGCGATTATCGTCGTCGGGACCGCCTTCGGCGACTTGCTGCAGAGCTACGAAATGAAGCGCAGCGGGGAGCAGAAGGTAACTGCCCGCGGACTCGGCCGCTTATTGCGGACCATCGCCCGGCGCAAGTTCCTGCTGCTGTCGATCTGCTGCATGGCGGTCGCGTTCTTCGCCTTCATGGCGCTGGTGCAAACGCAGCCGCTGAGCTTTGCCGTGCCCGCCTCGGCCGGAACTTTCGTGCTGGAAACGATTCTGGCCAGGTTCGTGCTGAAGGAAGCGGTGGGCGTGCGCCGAGCGGCGGGCGCGGCGCTGGTTTTATGCGGCGTGGTTCTGCTCGCGAAGTAAAGAAGGCAGCCCATGCGAGCATTTTGGCTTATTTTCGCGCCGGCGGCCGCCTATCAATGCATCGCGATCGCGGCCGGTGTCCAGCACCTTCTCCGGCGCCGCAGAGACAGAAGTACTTCCGCAAATTTTCGCCCCGGCGTTTCCGTCCTGAAGCCACTGCGCGGGCTGGACCCCAACACCTACCAGGCGTTCCGTTCCCAAGCCTGCCAGGATTACGCAAACTTCGAGATTCTGTTTGGCGTCGCCGACGAAAACGACCCGGCGGTATGCCAGGTGCACCGGTTGCAGCGCGAGTTTCCGCAAGCACCGATTCGCCTGGTGATTACCGGCCCCGTCGAAGCGGCCAACGGCAAGGTCGGCGTGCTCATCCGTCTGGCGCGCGAGGCCCGCTATCCGGTTCTCGTGGTGAACGACAGCGATATTCAAGTGACGCCATCATATTTATCCGCTGTGGTAGCGCCGCTGGCGGATGAAGGCACCAGCTTGGTGACCTGCCTCTATCGCGTGCAAGCGCACAACGCCGCCGCGCTGTGGGAAGCATTGGGCATCTCGACCGACTTCCTGCCCAGCACGCTCGTGGCGCAACTGATCGGCATGCGCGCTTTCGGATTTGGTTCGACGCTGGCGTTTCGCGCCGCCGATTTGGAACGCGCCGGCGGATTCGAAGCGCTGGCCAATTATCTGGCCGACGATTATCAACTTGCCAGACGCCTGACCGCAACCGACCAGCGTGCGCTCATCTCCACTTACGTGGTGGAGACTTCGCTTGAGGGAGCATGCTGGCGTGGAATCTGGCGCCATCAGCTTCGCTGGGCACGCACCATTCGTCTGTCCAAAGGAGGCGGTTATGCCGGTCTGTTCATCACCCATACCGGCGTCTGGATGATCGCCGCGCTAGCTGCTTCCGCCTGGAGGCCGGCCGCCGTGCTCGGATCGCTGCGCATCGCCTCGGCTCTCCTGAGTACCGGGCTCGTGCTGCGCAGCCCCGGCGCCGCGAAGCTCTGCTGGCTCGCCCCGGCCTGGGACCTCTATGCGTTCGCCAACTGGGCGGCCTCCTATCGCAGCCGGCGCGTCGAGTGGCGCGGCCGCACCCTGCTCGTGAACCCCGATGGCCGCATTCAAAGCTGAATCCTCGCTTTCCGCATGGTAGCCTGAATAACGAAATCGTCCAATCGATGCGTCGGCCCCGTGCCGAACGGTCATTCCCTAGGAGTTTGTAAAGGTAAATGTCTTTGAGACTTCGGAGCGTTGCGCTCCTTGCGGCCTTCGCGGCGTTCCCCATGGCGGCTCTCCGGGCCCAGACAGCGGCGCATGCGAGTCATGCGGCGATCGCTCCCGCGCGCGTCGCCATCATCAATGCACAGAAGGCGGTTGCCGATACCGAGCAAATCAAGCAGGATCAAGCCGCGCTGCAGGCGAAATATGGCCCCAGGCAGCAAGGGATCGCTCATTTGCAGCAGCAGGTGCAAGATCTTCAGAATCAATTAGACGGCGGCAACCTGACGCCGCAGAAAAACGAGCAGCTTCGACAGCAGCTCTACGATGCGCAGAAGGATCTCCGCCGCAAGCAGCAGGACCTGCAAAGCGACGTCAACTTCGACCGCCAGGGCATACTCAGCAGCGCCGGCCAAAAAATGACGGAAGTCATCAAAAAAATCGCGCAGGAGCGCGGCATCGATGTTGTCATCGACAGCAGCAATACGCTCTACTACAAACCCGCCTTGGACATCACGGCGGAGGCGACTGCCGATTACGACAAGATGTTTCCGCCAAAATCGTCGAAATAGCGCCTACGGAGCCGCGACCGGGAGGGAGTGAGCAAGCGTCTTATATTGAGGGAGAGCCATGGGCGGATACCTGGAACACTACGAGCGCGGGGAAGCTGGCCGGGCGCGCCGCAATCGTATCATCAAATGGGCCATCATAGCTTGCATCGTCGCTGCGATTGTGGTCTGGATCTTCCACTTGTCCTTTCACAATCGCGCAGAAGTCCAGAAAGCCAAGCATTTTCTCGCCCAGGTGAACGAACAGCATTACCAGCAGGCCTATGCGACTTGGGGCTGCACCTCGGCGCACCCCTGTCCGAACTATAATTACCAGCGCTTCATGGAAGATTGGGGACCGAAGGTCGCGCAGTCACCCTGGAAGGTCGACAATACCGACGCCTGCAAACATTTCGTGACCGTCAACGTGAAGGCAAAAGGCGCCCCCTTGGCCTCGCTGGCCGTCGAACGCGGCCCGAAGCACGTCTTGAGCTT
>JBOGMI010000122.1:0-7483 GCA_050746645.1 Bryobacteraceae bacterium
ACTGGCCCACCAGCACGATCTCCTTGCGGTCGTTCATCGCCACAATGCCCACCGAGGGTCGGATCTCGACTACGCCGTAGATTCCCGCTCCGCCATCCGGCCGCACCACCTCGTCCTCGCGCACGCGAATCCAGCGGTTCTCGTAAGCGATGCGCGACGCAAGCGTCTTCCAGGGATTGTTCACGATATCTCGGCTCGGGGCTTGAGCCCCACAACGTGCGGAGCTGAAGCTCCGCGCGAGCTCAAAGCCCGCCCCCCAATATCTTCAGGTCCACGTTGCCGCCGGAAATGATCACGCCGACGGAGCGCACCGCAGCCGGCAATTTCTTCCGCAGCACTGCCGCTGCGCCAACTGCGCCGCTCGGCTCGGCCAAAATCTTCATCCGCGTCAGCAGGAATCGCATAGCCGCCTTCATCTCTTCTTCCGAAACCAGCAGAACTCCTTCGGCGAGTTCCCGCACAATCGGAAACGCGATCTCGCCCGGCATCGGCGTGCGCAGCCCGTCGGCAATCGTTTCCGGCGGCGGAATCCCGATGCGCTTGCCCGCCTGGAGCGATTGATACCAGTCGTTCGCCAGTTCCGGCTCCACGCCAAACACGCGAATCTGTGGCCGCAGCGCCTTGGCTACAATGAGCGTTCCCGAAAGCAATCCGCCGCCGCCGAGCGGCACAGCGATCGAGTCCAAATCCGGACATTCCTCCAAAAGCTCCAGCGTGGCGGTACCTTGACCCGCAATGACCCAGGGATGATCGAACGGCGGCAGAATCGTCGCGCCGGTTTCGTTCGCGATGCGCTGGGCGATCTCCTCCCGGCTCTCGCGCAGCCGGTCGCAGAAGACAATCTTCGGCCCGTAAGACCGCGTGGCCTCCAGCTTGGCCTCGGGCGCGTCTTTCGGCATGACGATGGTTGCCGGAATTCCCGCTTCCGCCGCCGCAATCGCCACTCCTTGCGCGTGATTGCCGGACGAATACGCGACCACCCCGCGCTTGCGTTGCTCCGGGCTGAGCAGCGACACAAAATTCGCCGCGCCGCGCACTTTGAACGCTCCACCGCGCTGGAAATTCTCGCACTTGAAGACCGTGTGCACGCCCGCGGCTGCATCGAAGAGTCTCGACGTAAGCGCCGGCGTTACATGCGCCAGCGGCCTGATGCGCGCAGAGGCTTGCCGCACATCCTCCAGGCCGATAGACGCAGCCATCAATAACCCGCCTGCTTATCGACCACTTTCTCTAGCGGCTGGCCGGAAACATAGCGCAGGAAATTTTCGACGAAGGCTTGCATGGAGAGATCCAGCCAGTCCGGGTCGCGCGTGCGGTCCGTATTGTGAGGCGAGACCAGGACGTTTTCCATGTCCCAGAACGGATGATCCGGCGGCAGCGGTTCGTTCTCGAACACATCCAGCGCCGCGCCGCGCAGCCGCTTTTCGCGCAACGCCTGGATCAGCGCCTGCTCATCGATCACCGGCCCGCGCCCCACGTTCATCACAACCGCCGACGGCTTCATCGCCGCGAACTCTTCCGCGCCGATCATATGCCGCGTTTCGGGCGTGAGCGGAGCGGCGGCCACCAGAAAATCCAACTCCCGCAGCATTGATTTCCATTCCGAGGGCGCAAACACCCGGTCCGCCAGCGGATCGCTCACCGAAAGCTCCGGCTTTCGCCGCACGGCGTAAATTTTCACCCCCAGCGGTTTGGCCAGCGCGGCGCATTCACGCCCGATCTCGCCGAAGCCGGCGATGCCCATGATCTTGTTCGGCAGCCATTCCACCGTAAACTTGTCCCAGCGATGCGCGCGCTGCGATTCAATCAGCCGCCGCACTTCCTTGCCGAAATACAGCATACCGAGAACCACAAACTCGGCCAGCGAGCGCTTGTAAACGCCGCGCGCATTCGTGATCGTAACCGGGCTGGCGATCACCTCCGGCAGCAGCATCGGTTCGACGCCCGCCGATAAAGAATGAATCCAGCGCACGTTTTTCGCGTGGCGCCAGATATCGGCGAACGGCAGATCGGTGGTCAGCGTGGAGTAAACGATCACTTCGGCCTGCCGCGCCAGCCGCTCGATATCCTTCGGGTCGGTCGTGGCCGAGAGATTCGCGAGATCGCGAATCTCATCCAGATTGCGCAGCGCGTAATGGTCGGGTGCGCAGACCGCCAAAACGTTCGGCTTGGACACCGTTACCGCTGGTCCGGCCTCTGTTCTTTGGCTAGTTTCACGCGCGCGGTTTCGAGTTTCTTTTTCACCTTCGCTTTTTCGTTCGGCTCCAGGTCGGCGGAGTTCGCCTTCGTTATGTCCTGTAGCGAGGATTTCCATTGCGCAATCGCCTGCTGAATCTTCCCTTGCTTAAAGTAAACATCGCCTAAGTGATCGTGAATCGTTGGATCTTTTGAAAAAAGCTTTACTGAGCGGGCTAACTCGTGTTCGGCTTCGGGTAACCGGTTCAACCGGTAGTAGACCCAGCCCAGGCTATCGAGAAACGCATAGTTATCCGGATCGAGTTTCACCGCCTCTTTAATCAGCCGCTGCGCTTCTTCCAGCCGGACCCCACGGTCGGCCAGCATGTAACCTAAGTAATTCAGCGTCGAAGCATAAGTCGGATCGGTCTTGGAATCGATGGCCAGCAGCTTGCGGAAGCTCTTCTCAGCCTGATCGTATTTCTTTTCCCGCTCGTACATATCGCCGCGCACGAAAAGAACGCCCGCCTTCAGCTTATTCGTCGGCGACAACTTCTCGGCGGAATCGAGAACCGCGCCCATATTCTTGTAATCCTTTGCCTGCCGGTAGACATCCGCCATCGCGAGATAAATCTGGCGGTCGTCTTTGCCGTTCAGCAGTTTCTTCATCTCCCCGATCGCCTGATCCGTCTTGCCCTGGTCAGAGAAAAGTTGCGCCCGCACTTCGTGCAGCGTCCGATTATCGGGAAACTTCTTTTCCGCCTCATCGCTCACCTGCTGCGCGTGCTTGAAATCCTTGGCCATCCGGTAGGTGTCGATGATTTGCGCGTCGGCGTGCGCGGTCAAATCCGGGTCGGTTGCCGCAATTTGCCGGAAAGCGCCTACGGCCTCGTCGTATTGCTGGTTGGTCCGGTACAGAACTCCAAGCTGCTCCAGCAGTTTCGCGCGGTATTCCCGCTGGCTCGGCGTATAGCTGCTCTTCTTCGTATGGTCGAGCAAAGTCTTCAACGCCGCGATTGCATCCGCCGTTTTCCCCTCGTCCTGTAAGATCAATATTTCGTTCAGTTGAATATCGGGGTTATCCGGATCGAGCTGCTTCGCTTTCTCGATCGTTTTTTGCGCCATGGCAAAATTCTTTTGCTGGCGGTAAATCTGCGACATGCCGTAGTAAGGCTCGGCATCCTGGGGATTGGCCTTCGTTAGCTCCCCATAGGTCTTCAAAGCGGCGTCGAACTGCCCCGCCCGCGCCTCATCCTCCGCCAGCCCGGATTTCAACTCCACGCGCGAGGGATCCAGTTGCAAAGCTTTGCGATAGGCGTCCGCCGCCTTGGCATAGTCCTGCATCTGCTCGTAATTCGTCGCCAGAAGCACCAGCGTTCTCGGCGACGGATTGTTCTTCACAAGCTGTTCCAAAATGTTGGCCGCGGCCTTCGGGTCGCCCCGGTCCGTGTAAACGCCGGCCAACCCGGTGACCGCGTCTGGATCGTCGGGATCGATCGCCAGCACCTTTTTGAATGCGGCTTCTGCATCCACCGAGTCGTTGATCACTCGATCGATCCGCCCCATCATGATCAGGCTGTCCACATCTTTCGGATCCTGTTTAGCGATCAGCTTGTATTGCTCGATCGCTTTCTTGGCCATGTTCCCGTTAATCTGGTTTGTCTGCCGATCGCCGATTTCTTCCGTATAAATATGAGCCAGCACGCGCCGCGCATCGAGGTTCTTGGGATTCGCCTTGAGGGCGCTTTCCGCCTCCTCCACCGCTTCCTCCAGGTGGCCGGAAATACGATACAGCTCTGCGATGTCCTCTACCAGGAAAGAAGTACTGGGGTCCTCTTTCATCGTCAAGCGGTAGTTGTCGATCGCCTTCTTGACATAGTCGGAACGGTTGCCGTACGCCTCGGCGAGTTCTTCGTACATTTCGCCGAGCGAGAAGTGATAGTATGCCGCGGCTTTGGGCGAATTGGACTGCTCGACGACCGCGGGCGGCTTTGAGCCGGTCGGCGAGCGGCCGCCAAACGCTTTTAAAGGAATACTCCATGCCGGCAAGGCCAGGGTTGCAAACGACAGCGCGAAGATGCAGACACTGCGTGGTGAGATAAGGTGAGGGTAAGGCATTCAACCACTTCGAAAGTGGACGGGCAGACAGCACCCGCTCGAATTCATTCACACCTAGTATAGCGCCAGAATGGACTCTCCCGGTTTCCCATTGGTGGTGGTGCTGGGGCCGACCGGCTCCGGCAAGAGCGATCTGGCCCTCGCGCTGGCCGAATCGGTCAGCGGCGAGATCGTCAACTGCGATTCGGTTCAGGTCTATCGCGGATTGGAGATCGGCGCCGCCAAAGTGCCCGTTTCCGCTCGGCGCGGCATTCCGCATCACCTGATCGACATCATCGGTCCCGCCGAAGAACTCACCGCCGGCGGCTATGCGCGCCTGGCGCGGCAAGTGCTGGCCCAAATTGCGGCGCGCGGCCGCATTCCCATCGTCGTGGGCGGCACCGGGTTCTACCTGCGCGCGTTGCTCGAAGGCCTTTCGCCTGCCGCCGGACGCGACGAGCGTCTGCGCGCACGTCTGACTCGCATCGCCGCGCACCGGCCCGCATCTCTGCACCGGATGCTTCGGGCGCGCGATCCCTCGGCGGCCTCCCGCATCTATCCCAACGACCGTCAAAAACTCATTCGCGCCCTCGAGCTCACCTTATTAGAAGGACAGCCCGCCAGCCTTACCCAGAGCCGTCCTCGCGACGCGCTTCACGGCTTTGCTGTGACCAAGCTGGGACTCGCGCCCGATCGCGCGGCTTTGTACGAACGCCTCAACCGGCGCACGGAAAGCATGTTCCGCCAGGGAATCTTGCGCGAAGCCGCAGAGTTGCCCCGTGGGGCGAAGCCTCTCCATGCGCTCGGCTACAAGCAGGCGCTTTCCGTTTTGCAAGGCAATCTCACTCTCGAAGACGCCATCCGGGAATGCCAGACTAAAACGCGCCAGTATGCTAAGCGGCAAATGACCTGGTTTCGCGCCGAACCTGGCGTCGTATGGCTTCCGGGCTTCGGTTCGGACCCGGAGATTCAGCGGCGGGCGATCTCAACATTAACTGAAAACAATAACCACGATGCGTAAATAGTGTACACTTTACTAGTTATGTAACGTTTGTCAGCGCTCATACGTTATCTAGACATGAGAAAGAAATTCATCCTGCTCGCGGCATTGTCTGTAGGCGTCCTGGCCGCGAGCCCGCATACTTACCATCTCACCGTGGCGCAGAATTCCGTTGTCGAAGGCCAGCCGCTCAAGGCCGGCAGTTACAAGCTGGAGATGAACAACAATACCGCCGTGATCCGGAACGGCAGGCATACCGTCAAAGTTCCGGCCCACGTGAAAACTGTTCCCACAAAATTCTCCAACACCGAAGTCGAATACATGGGGAAAAACATGCAGCGGATCAACTTCGGCGGCACACACACCAGCATCATATTTAAAGGCAGCGCCAACGCCGGCTCGAGCGGCAGCGCCGGCAGCTCCTCCAGCCTCCGCTAACTGCTCGCTCGTGCTCGGCGCCGTGACGAACTTCGATTGAATACCGGGCTAAACCGAAACTGAGATGGAAGCGTAAGGGTCCCCGAACGGAGCCGCCCAAACTGGTAGAATAAATCCGCTTGCATCTTCGCGTTCTGCCTCTTTTGTTGTGGGCGTTGGCCTTACCCATCGCCCTCCCGGCCGCCGCTGCGCGTCCCTCGACCATCCTGGTTCTGCAATTCCATAATCGCTCGCAGTACGCAGATCTGAATTGGGTCGGCGAAAGCATTGCTGATACGCTGCGCAACGAATTTCGTCAAGCCAACGAAATCGTGCTCGACCGCGGCATCCGCAAGGAGGGATTTCAGCGCCTCTCGCTGCGTCCCCGCGCCGACTTCACGCTGGCGACGCTGATTCGCCTCGGACAAGCCGTAAGCGCCGACTATGTCTGCTACGGCAATTATCAAATCCAGTTGCCGGCCGGCGAGACGGAGCTAAGAAAGAGCTCCATACGAGTTACCGCCAAGTTTGTCGATCTGAGCAAAATGCACCAAGGCCCCGAGTTATCCGAAGCCGGCCAGCTCGCAGAATTATCGAAACTCGAAGAGCATATGGCTTGGCAATCGTTGAAGTATTTAATGCCGGGCGCGAACCTTTCGCTAACGCGCTTCATGTCTCCCGATAAATTCATCCGCATGGATGCTGAAGAGAGTTACACGCGCGGCCTGCTCTCGAAAAACATCGACCAGCGCCGCAAATGGATGGCCCAGGCGCTGGTGCTCGATCCCAAGTTCGCCAGCCCCGCGTTCGAACTCGGAAAGATCGATTTATCGCAAAAAGATTACCGTCACGCGATCGTCTGGTTCGAGAAAATTCCGCCTTCCGACTCGCGTTACATGGAAGCTCGCTTCGATATGGGCCTCTGCTCCTATGGAGTGGGCGATTATATGTCCGCCGAGCACGATTTCCGCGAAGTCTCGAAGAAGTATCCCCTCAACGAGGTCTACAACAACCTGGGAGCGGCGGAAAACGAGCTGCGCCTGCCCGCCGCCGTCGGCGATCTAAAGCGAGCCGCCGAAGGCGACCATGGCGATGCCGCCTATCTGTTCAATTTAGGCCTGGCTCTGCTCGAAAACAAGCAGTTCGATGCCGCGGCCAAGCAATTCCAGCAAGTACTCGACATCGATCCGGACAATTCGCAGGCGCAGGAACTGCTCGACGCCGCTCAGCGCAAGGATTCCACGATTCCCGCCGAAAAGCCCGCTATCCACGAGCGCCTGAAGACCCACTTCCACGACACCGCCTTCCGCCAGATCAAAGCGGTCCTGCAATCGAACCCACAATCTCCACCTCCGCCCTCCAAAACGCCGCCTTCTGTGCCACCGGGTTCAACACAGTAACCTGGCACTTGTATTCGCCTGGCGCCAGCCGCTTAAGCCCAATGCTGAATCGAATCGGCATGGTCTTCACTGTATTAGGAAACCTCTTTGTAATCTCCACCGGCTTGGTTTGGAAAACCTTTCTTTGTCCGCGATAGAAACTTACGAATGCGATCAGCGGCTCCGTATTTGGCGCGCCTTGTTCGTAAGCCTGAAGATAGATGTACAGATTCTGGCTCCTGTGAAACACGCGTGCCAAGCTGGGAATGAGTTTCCGTCCCTCCCAAACCAGCGGATTGGCCGTTTCTTCCGCGGTTTTCTTCTTTACTGCGTTGTAAATCGCGTTCTTCAGATCAACGCGCTGATTGCTCAACACGACCGAACTGATCGCCACTCGCTTTTTCACTTTGTTCAA
>JBOGMI010000123.1:0-6936 GCA_050746645.1 Bryobacteraceae bacterium
GCTGCTGCAGGACGCGCAGGAGCTTGGCTTGCAGAGGCGACGCGAGCTCGCCGATTTCGTCCAGAAAAATCGTGCCGCCTTGCGCCAGCTCGAAGCGGCCGCGCTTGAGCGAGATGGCGCCGGTGAAGGCGCCCTTTTCATGGCCGAACAGCTCGCTCTCGAAAAGGGATTCGCTGAGCGCGGCGCAGTTCACGGCGATGAACGGACGCTCGCGCCGCGGGCTGTTTTCGTGCAGCGCGCGGGCAACCAACTCTTTCCCGGTGCCGCTTTCGCCGGTGATCAGGACCGTGGTATCGCGCGCGGCGACGCGATCGATCATCCGCAGCAGCTTCCGAATCGCCGGGCTGTTGCCGAGGATTCCAGCGCTGGCCCCAATCTGCTCCTGAAGCAGAGCGTTTTCGGCTTTGAGCGTTTCGACCTCTTGATTTGCCTCGAACCCGATGGAGGCAAGCGAAGCGATTGAAGTGAGCGTTTCAAAATGCGTGGTCCAGCGCGGCTGCTCGGCCGACGATAGGCGCAGCAGCAGGGCGCCGGCCAGCGCGCCGGAAATATAGAGCGGAACGGACATGATGCCCGCTTCGAGCGAGGCAAACACTCCTTCGCGGCAGACACGCTGGAGCGCACTTTGAAAATCGGCATGATTGCTCTCCGCGTGCGCGTCCAGAGCGGTTATGAGTTCCGCCTCGCTTGCGCCCAGCAGCAGCAGACTTTCCTGCAACGGAATCAGGTCGCCCACCAAACGCAGAATCTGCCGTTTTAAGACCTCCGACCGGTCGCCCGAGGCTCCGGCGGCTAAGGCGCGGAACAGAAACAAGAGCGAACAGGCCGCCAGCAGGATGGGTTTGTTCCCGACGACCGCCGGAATGCGCTCGCCGCTCTCGGCCGACGAGCGGAACATGAGAACGGTTTTGCCGATCCCGATCTGATCGCGGTCTTCGAGCCAGCGCTCGACCGACCGCATGCCGTTAATGTAGGTCCCGAGCGAGGTCCGCAGATCGACGATCGTGAACCGCCCGCCTTGGCGCTTGATCTGACAATGGCGCCAGCCGATCTCGGGCTCGGAGAAAACGATGTTGGCATTAGGAGCGCGCCCGATGAGCAGCTCTTCGCCGCCGAGCGCATAGCGGGCGCCGGCGAGCGGTCCGTTCACCACAATTAATTCGGAGTCCAACTTATGAATTTTATATCGTGCCGACGGTTACCAGCGTTTCGCCGGAATCCGAAATTTCCGGCTGGTCCGCGGCGCCGTCGAGATCGAGAAAGCGCGTGTCCAGCAGACGCGCGGTGTCGATGCGCCCCATGGCCGAGAGCAGAGTCTGCTTCAGATAGGGATGTTCACGTTCGAGATCGGCAAAAAAGTCGCGCAAATGGCGGCGCACGGTGCCGGTTTTCTGCGAACAGCCGCAAGGGACGACGGGCGCGCCCAGACTGGCTGCAAACGCGCGCGTGAGGTCTTCCTGGACGAACACCAGCGGCCGGATCAAGCGGAATTCGCGTTTGCTCGACCAGGTAACCGGCGGCAGCGCACTGATACGGCCGGTAAAGAGCGCGTTGCGCAGAAAAGACTCGCAGAAATCGTCGGCCGTGTGCCCGAGCGCGATGACGTTCGCGTCGAGCTTGCGCGCGATTTCGTAGACTGCGCGCCGGCGGAAGCGGCTGCACAGGTCGCAGCCATGGTCCGGCTGTTCGGAGAGAAGATTCAGCGAGGGCGTGTCTTCGACACAGGTCCAGGAGATGCCGCGGTCCAGCAGCCATTTCCCGACCGGCTGGATGGACGAAAGAAACTTGCCTTGTTCGATGGTGAAAGCGGAAACATCGAAGCGAACCGGCGCGCGTTCCCGCAGGCGCAGAAGAGCTTCGAGGAGCGTCAGCGAGTCCTTCCCGCCGGAGATTCCTACCGCGACCCGATCGCCTTCCCGGATCATGCGGAAGCGCGCAATCGCCTCGCCCACTTTGCGCAAGATGGCTTTCTCCGAGTCCACTTACTTACGATAGCGGATGGGGCGCCCTCCCTACGGTCGGGTTCTGTTGCGTAAGGATCGGAGCATGCCCGGACCTCACCGGACCTCAATGGTGGCGATGGCGGCGTCCGCGTTGCCATTTGCCTCCGCGGCGCACCCAGCCGTGCTTGTGGCGATGCCAGGTCGGCGATACCCAGCGGTCACCGCGGTGCCGCGGCCGCCTCCACCGGCCCTGATGCCATCGCCAGCGGTTACCATTCAGGTCATAGTAGCCGTTGGTCCAAATGAACCCGACCCCGGGAGCCACTCCGACCGGGCCATAGACAGGGGGCGGTGGCGGCGGGCCTACGGCGACTCCGTAGTAAGCCCCTCCTCCGCCGCAACCGATGAGTGCTACGGCGCCCAGCAGTAAGATTGACAACACAGCCAGCCGGAGCTTCGCCATGAACACCTCCCTGTTAGGTGGACCAGTTTGGGGACGGGGAGTTTCCTTTCGGGCGGCTCCGCAGTACTGGTACTACTTCAGTCCGCCGGTCTCCAGTTGAGGCGCTCGGACGCGGCATCCTCGGCCGGTCTAATGAGCTTGCCGAACTGCCGTTCGTTTTCGATTTCGAGCGGCATCTGGGTGAGTACGCGGCGGTATTCGAGGTAGCCGATATCGACCGCCCGCACCACAGCCCAGAAGAACCGGACTGTTCTGTAAAGCAGATGGATAGAAGCCTGCCCCATCGAGCGCCGTTCTTTGGCCGGCCGCACGTTGCGCAGCAGAAAGAACGACCCTGTCGCCAGAGCGATACCCAAAGTAACCCACTGAGAAGCTTGTTGTTCCACAGACTTAATCCTCCTTAAGATACTCATTGGCAAAAAATCAATGAGCCTCCGATGTCAAGATAAGCGATGAAGGCGGCCCGTGCCTAGTCCCCTCCCCGGCAGATAGGGTTCTGGGCTAAGGGGTCCGGCTTATTCCGGTTCGCACCTGCCGGGGGAATATTCCCGAGCCTGCGGCGGCCGAGTTACGCTCGTGTTACGTTAACGAAGAGTCCCGGACACGGCGATTCTCGCGCGGGCCCTTAGCTCAGCGGTCAGAGCAGAGGACTCATAATCCGTTCCGGGGTGTTTTGCAACAATTTGCACGGGTTTGTAAGTGCTTGCGGGCAAAACTGTTACACCGTCTCTTCTCCCTCGTTAATGCAAAGCAGTCCAAACGGGTACTCCCCACAATTTTCACTACAGTAGACGGCCTACATGGTCGCGGCCGGCGGCACTAATTGACCGTTGGTTACGGCGCGGGTAAGCCACTTCTGCGAGACTTCAAGCTCCGTGCAGTAGCTAACAACCCATTCCTTCCAGTTCTTTTTCGTGCGGCGCGGATTGTATTTGAGGATGGCTTCCCTGGCGAGGTCGAGCTTGTCTTTGTGCTTCTTCTCGCGTTTTCGGCTTGTCGCTTCCAACGCGCCCGCGATCGACCCGCATTCGCGCGAGCAGTAGCGCTTTTCCTTCTCGGTGGTCCGAACAAAATACTTGCCGCAGATGCCTTCACCTTTCGGCCCCGGCCGCGGGCACGGACCGCCCAAGTTTTCGCAGTGTGGGCTCAGCGTGAACTGCGCAAACAGCGAGTAAGCGTAGCGATCCGCATCCTGCGGAAGCGTGGGCCTGAACATCAGATGAGTGCGTGGGGTGCCTGGGTTGCGTGGCACGATCCACTCCACCTCGAACGACTCTCTGATTTTTCCCCAGAGCGCTTTGTCCTTTGTCTCCATCGCGTAGGTGTTCCGGCCAGCGGCTTCCCACAATGCGACCAGTTCTTTCAGCTTCACCGTCCAAGGAAAACTTCGCCTCGAATTTAATTCGGTGCAAATTTCGACCACGATGTCGCGGCCTGCCGGATTCAGCAACACAGGCGTCCCGTCGTCCATAGATTATTGATAGCGCAAACTGATACCAAAAGTCAATCAAAAAGCTTGGGAAGTTTCTACTGTGCGCGCTGATAATTATTTTAGATATGGCAACGAGCATTGCAAGCACAATCCATAATCGCTACGTCACCGTCTACACGGCGGCGGCTGAAACGGATCTCTCGCCGTGGACCTGGCGCCGCTGGGCCTACGAGGGCAAGATATCGAGCGTCAAAGTCGGGACGCGGCTCTTAATCCCGCGTGAGGAGGTCGAGCGGCTAATGGCTGAGGGCCTCCGGCCGGCGCGAAGGGCGCAACCGGCGTGAGCGCACAGGCGGCACTCTCGACCGTCCCGGCGAACCGGGGGCCAGCAGGCGAAGTGCGCGTCAAGGTTCACACGGCCGCCGGCGAATACCTTGGGCGCCGCTCGATCGCTGCCGCAGAGCGAGCCGTTACTGCGGGACTGGCAGATTGGGAGAACGACTATCTGCGCCTGCGCGATCGCAGCGGACAGCGAGTCTATCCCGTCGGGCCACTGAGCGATGTACACCGCAACGAAACCGAGACAAACGTGTGCGGGGTATGGGCGTTCCGGCGGAGGTCTCGGTAATGGAGATACCCCGCACCGAGCAGGCCGCTGTTTATGCGGCGCTTGTGCCTGGATACAGCCCTGACAAAAAGCGCTATCCCGCCAAATATCGCGGCGGTGATTCGCCCTATGCTCTCGCGATCGATCTGGAGCGCGGCTGGTACGACCATGTGCTTGGCGAAGGTGGCGATTGCATTGCGTTCTTGCAGCGGGTGCGGCAATGCGATTTTGCCGAGGCCCTCCGCGAGATCGGGGCTATCATTGGCCGCGACCTTTCGAGCGGCGAACCCATGAAGCCGCGGCCGAAGCACGGTGAGCACACGCTATGCCGTGCCGAGCTGTTGGCCGTGGGGCTGGCCTGGCGCATCGATCGCGCGTTGGAACTGCTCAAGGCTGAGCTGGATGGACCGCTGTGTACCGAGGCCGCGACAGCGGTCCGGAACCTGACCCGATGGCAAGAGTGTATCCGTAGCTGGCGCTATCTCCGGCTCAATGGTCCGGAAAAAGATCCGCGATCGTATTACGAGTACGGCTGGACCGGCCGCGGGCAGCAAGAAGCTGTCGAGGTATCGCGGAAGCTATCGCCCAAAATCGTGCGGGAGTGCATCGCCGAAGCTGAAGAAACCTATGGCTGGGTGGCACATGTGGTGCGCGGATTGGAGCGTGTGGCATGAGCGCATTGCCGGCAAAAACGATGGAGATTTTGACGGGTAATCGCGACGAGTGGAAAGAAAACCTGATTTGCAACGACAAGGGAAATCCAAAACCGCTCCTGGCGAATTGTACGACCGCTCTTCGGAATTCCCCGGAGTGGCGGGACGTCCTGGGATTTAACGACTTTTCGCTCAGTGTTGCGGCGATCTGCGAAACGCCTTGGGGCCGGACTGGAACATGGACCGATAACGATGATCGGCTCGCAGCGGAATGGCTCCAAAACAACGGCCTGCACGTTCCGGTGGAGATCGCCGGGCAAGCAGTTCAGACCGTAGCAAATGAGCGGCGGTTTCATCCCGTACGCGAGCATCTCCGGCACCTCAAATGGGACGGCAAACATCGGGCGGAAACTTGGCTGCGAGATTACTTAGGGGTCGAAGACTCGAATTATTCGCGAGCCGTTGCCGGGCGCTTTCTTCTAGCGTCAGTCGCCCGCATTTTTCAGCCGGGCGCGAAGGTAGATACCTGTCTGATCCTCGAAGGCGCGCAGGGAATACAGAAGTCCACCGCCTTGAGGGTGATCGCCGAGCCTTGGTTTAGTGACGAGATCGCGGACCTCGGAACCAAGGATGCAAGCTTGCAATGTGCCGGCGTTTGGCTGATCGAGTTATCCGAGTTGGATTCGATGAGTAAGTCGGACATCGCAAAGATCAAAGCATTCATGAGCCGGAACACTGATCGTTTCCGGCCTCCATATGGCCGCCGCATCATCGAATCGCCGCGGCAGTGCGTCTTCGCCGGCTCCGTCAATCACAGCACTTATTTACGCGATGAAACGGGAGGCCGGAGGTTCTGGCCGGTTCAGTGCGGAAAAATCGATATCCCAAGGCTCAAAGACGAGCGCGATCGGTTGTGGGCAGAAGCTGTTGCCCTATTTGATGCCGGAAAGCCGTGGTGGCTCGATTCCGAGGAACTTGTCCAGGCGGCGAGCATTGAGCAGGAGGCACGCTACGACGGCGATCCCTGGGATGAATTAATCGCGAAGTGGACAGTCATGCGGCAGGACATCAGCGTATCCGAAGTGCTGAGCGAATGCCTGGACAAGCCCAAGGGCCAATGGACACAAGCCGACAAAAATCGTGTGGCGCGCTCACTCCGGGCCACAGGGTGGGAGCGGTACAACGCGCGCACCGAAGCGGGCCGGGAATGGAGATATCGGCATGCGTAGTGGTTCCAGTACCCGGTTCCAGTTGCGGTTCCAGACTAAGTGCCTTTCTTTTCAACGTAGGTTCCAGTGGTTCCAGCATGTGTGTGTCGCGCGTATGTATGCGCGCAAGGCGTATAGAGCTTTTATGAAAAGCTATTGGAACCGGAACCAACTGGAACCAAGCGCGCCTCGCATACACGCCACGGCCGGGGAACTTTCACATCAAACTTCCTACAAAATTCCCCACAGTGGTTTTGAGTTGGAGCCCGAAGTACATCTTTATCAACTATTTACGACGGGCGAGCAAAGGACTGACAGTCCGTTAGACGGGTTTTCGTACACCCCGAACCCGTCCGAACCACCTCAAAAAAATTCCGAATCGAGGTTCCACTTTGTCCGATAAAGTAAAACGCGAATCCGCTCGCGAACGCCGGCGCCGGCAAATTGGCGAATTTCACGATGCGCTCGTGGGAGCGAAGACGATGGAAGAGGCCTGCCGCGTGGCGGGCATCTCCGCACGCACAGGCGCGCGCTGGATTCGCTCCGACGTGTTTGCCGAGATCTACAGCGAGCGGCGCCGGGCCACATTGCAAAGCGCTAGCGGGCTGCTGAAGGCCGGCAGCATCGGCA
>JBOGMI010000124.1:0-1592 GCA_050746645.1 Bryobacteraceae bacterium
AGAGCAGGGAGCCGCCGACTGCGATTTCGATCCACCACACATAATTCGCGATCGGAAAGACCCATGCATTGGGAATATTGCTGCCGAAGGTGCCGATGCCAACGTCCAGCAGCACGCCGATAGCGCCTACCAGCATGAACGTCGCCGCTAGCGCGACGAGGAAGGCGACGAACCAGAAAATCGGCACGTGCGGCCGCAGAACAATTCCTGTGACATGATCGGTGAGACCTTTGAAGGTTACCCCCGCCGCGACTAGCGGCGGCTCGCCTTCTTCGGACGGCTTCCCAACGCGCGCCGATGTGCGCTGTCTGTCGTCTACTCTCACGCCTTGCCCCAATCCGGATTCGGGTTGCGTAACTCGGCTAAATACGTTGTGTGCGGCCTGGTATTCAGGTCGGCCAGCAACGAATACTTGAGCTTCTCCCGTTTTAAGCGAGACACACGGGTTCCGGAGTTATTCATGTCGCCGAAGACGATCGCCTGGGTCGGGCATACCTGCTGGCAGGCAGTCCGGATTTCCCCGTCCCGGATGTAGCGGTTCTCATCCTGCGCATGAATCTCCGCTTCGCGGATGCGCTGAACGCAGTAAGTACATTTTTCCATCACCCCGCGGCTGCGAACGGTCACGTTCGGATTCTCCAGCATCTTGAGCTGCTCGGTATACCAATCGGCATACAATTTCCAGTTGAACCGGCGTACCTTATAAGGACAGTTATTCGAGCAATAACGCGTTCCCACGCAGCGGTTATAGATCATGTCGTTCAAGCCATCGCTGCTGTGGACCGTCGCCTGCACCGGACATACCACTTCGCACGGTGCGTTTTCACATTGCATGCACGGAACCGGCTGGTACAAGGCTGCCGAAGGACTATCCCAATCGCCGACGAAATACGTATCGATGCGCAGCCAATGCATTTCGCGATTGAACAGTTGCTCGGCTTTGCCGACCACCGGGATGTTGTTCTCCGCCTGGCAGGCGATCACGCAAGCGCCGCAGTTGACACAGGCCGTGAGGTCGATCGACATGCCCCAGCTATACCCGGGTTCCTCCCAACGCGGGTACAGGCTTTCGTCAGCGCCGGGTTCAGGATGGCTCTGCTGGATCAAATCCGTGTTATTTCGATAGGCCTCGACAGTCCTGGAAGCCGCCAGATCGCGGCCTTCCATCGTCTTGTGCATTTGCGCCGTGGCCAGGGGATACGTTCTCCCGGTCGGATGAACTTCGACGCCGTTCGCATACCAGAGCGCGTTCGAGGTGCGAATCCGGTAGGCATTGAAACCGGCTCCGGTTCCCACCTTTCCCGCATTCTGCCGGCCGTAGCCGAGGTGCACCGTGATCGTGTCGTCGGCCTGGCCGGGAGAAATCCAGACCGAACCCTCAACCGAACGGCCTCCGTATTTGAGCTCAACCACATGCTGATTCTCCAGCTTCAACCGTTTGGCCGTCCGCGGACTTATATGCACTGCGTTGTCCCAGGTAAGCTTTGTAATATGCTTGGGCAGCTCTTGCAGCCAGGCATTACTGGCATAACGTCCGTCGTAGATATAAGGATCGGTTCGAAAGATCAGGTCTAAGTTCTGCCCGTTCCCGG
>JBOGMI010000125.1:0-1400 GCA_050746645.1 Bryobacteraceae bacterium
AGCGCAAGCATGGCCGTGAGGATCTGGTGCTGCCGATCTCTCTGCTGCCGTATTTTAGTAACTATCGCTGGCCGGGAAATATTCGCGAGTTAGAGAATATCGTCGAGCGCTTAGTCGTTCTGACTCCTGGAAATGAAATCGCGGCGTCCCATCTCCCGGCCTTTCTGCGCAAAGAGCACGCGTCTGTCGATGAGCTGAACCTCGATCTCCCGCCGCAAGGCATCAGTCTGGAGGCAATCGAGAAAGAGCTGATCTTGAAGGCGCTCGCCAGGTTCAAGTGGAACCAGACGCACGCCGCCAAGTACCTCGACATCAGCCGCAAAGCCCTTATCTACCGTATGGAGAAGCATGGGATCCGCGCCGAATCCGAGCCGGAGGCATAATCCGGCCTATTGCGCAACCAGACTATCGAGCAGGTACAACGCGCCCAATACTCCACCGCCCAGCAGCATGAGTTTCAATGTGATGATCGCCGATCTGAGCTTCGAGTACTGCTGCGGCGCATATTCTTCTGTGTTCAGTAATTCTTGGCTTTTTTCCGGCATGCCCTTTCCAATGCAATTCGCGGACCAGTGGGGCAAATGATCGGTTTTGGTCGTCGCCGGCTCTCGGCGCGCGCAAGTTAACGTGGCGCACGCATTCGTGCGTGCCGCGTCGAGACTCGTCTCGACGCTCGGTTTGGGTTGCGCCTGCCACTTGCTGCCCCAAAACGCACAGCCGAGCCTTTTTTGAGACACCGGCAGCTAACCTACTTGAATAACACACCGCTAAGTTATTGGAAATCGCGAAGCGCTGGATTGGCATCGGGCATGCATAGGTATAGGCAGGCGTCACAACGAGCGCCATTGCAAAAGGAGAACAGAATGAGCAAAACAATCAAAGCCAGCATGGAAGACACCTTCAAGCAGCCGGATCAAGGCAGCATTGCCGCTCGCGCTTACGAGCGGTGGCGGCAGCGCGGTTTCCCGGAAGGTTCCGCTGAAGAAGACTGGCTTGAAGCGGAACGCGAGCTCGAAATGAGCGAAGCCGAGCAGATGGAAGCTGCCTGAAGGGCTACGGTTCCGGCGCGGTTCGCAGGACCACGCCGGAACCGCTTCCTGTTACATATCCAAAGGAGAGAAGAAAATGCCAATGACAGAAATGATCAAGCGCGAGGGAAATCAATCGGCCGGCCGTAGCATGGAGCCGTTCGCCGAAGCGCTGCGGAAAGAAAAGACGATGCTGGAAGCATGGCTTTGGGACCGTATGCAGAGCCTGCAAGGCGGACGTGTGCCGCTCGACGACGATGGTCCGGTGATGCATGAGCAGTTTGTCTCGATCTTGCAGAACGATCTGGCGCGCGACAAGCTGAAGGCCATCGATCATGCGCTGCGTCGTTTGGAGACAGGCGAGTACGCGAC
>JBOGMI010000126.1:0-3933 GCA_050746645.1 Bryobacteraceae bacterium
CTTGCGGGAAATACCAAAGCGAGCCTTGCGGTTGATAGTAACTTCCGCCGCGGAGGATCGCGGCGCGCGTATGTTCGTCGGTATATTCATCGGTCCATTGCCAGACGTTGCCCACCAGATCCATCACCCCAAATGGGCTGGCGCCGGCCGGGTGAGCATGCACGTCGTTCGGCCCGCTCAGCGTGCGTCCCGTGTCGGGTACAGGCACCGCGGAGGGGCTCCATTTGTTTCCCCAGGGATAGATGCGGCCGTCGAAGCCTTGCGCGGCAAGCTGCCATTCCCATTCGTGCGGCAGCCGTTTGCCGGCCCATTTCGCATAAGCGCGCGCATCCTCGAGCGAAACCCAGGTGACAGGCTTATTGCCCCAGCCCGCGGGATAGCTTCCGTTCTTCCAATCGCGCAGAAAATTCAGTCTGTCCTTCGGGTGGTAGTGGGTAGCATCCAGAAATTTCTTGTACTCGGCATTCGTGACGGGATATTTATCTATATAGAAGGGCTTAATGTGCATACGGTGTTCGTGAAAACGGCGCGCGGAATCTTCCCACGGATATTGAACGTCTACACCGATGTCGTTGAAGCCTTCGATCTCGGTCCCACTTACCTTGAAGAGGTAATCGCCTCCGGGAATTCGCACCATTCCGGGCGGAGCGCTCGAGGCAGGCTTCGTGGGCGCAATTGGAACTAACTTCTGCGCCAGCGGTTTCCATTCATTTGAGTAACTGGACAAAGGCTGTACAGTCATCGCCTTCATCGTCGCCATCAGTTTGCGTATCGCCGGGTTTGGCTCGCCAGGCGCTGCTAGAACTGCTCCGAAACCATGCCCTTCGACGGGAAAAGACAGGGCCGCGAGCTTTCCTTGAATTTGCGGCTTTAACTCAATTCCGTGATACAGGTCGAAATACCGGGCTCCTTTTTGCACGGGAACCGACATCTGTCTGCCGTCCACGTCGTATTCATTGCGATTCACAATCGTCCACACGGTCTGGCTTCCCAACGGCCATCGGCTGGCGAACACGCCGTAGCGGTGCATGGGATAAAACGGCTCCCAGTTTTTGCTGGTCAGAAAACGTGCGACGCCGCGCTCGATGGCGGCCATGCGCCGCGTCGCTTCGCCATCGCGCGGCGTGATGCCGTTCCAGATGCCCCAAATGTTCTCCCAGCTTTCCCAGCCTTCGCCATTGAAGAACGCATATTGCAGATCGTTGGTTTTGTTGCGACTCCAGCGATCGGAGATGTTGACCATATGGCGCGGCTCCAGCCAGCGGAACCGATCCAGGCCGGGAACAAACTGGAACTGGCCTCCGTACTGTCCCCAAGTCATCACGTTCCAGGCCAGCGCTTCGTCCGAAGGGCTGAGTTCGGGTTCAAAAGCGAGCGGATGCCCGATCTTTTCCGCGGCGGTCGAAAACGCCAGGGGCACGCCGTGTTGCGTGTCGCCGTTCACGCCGTCGGCGCCGATCTCTTTCATAAATTCCGCAATCGCCTGGGGCCACGGCTTATCAGGCTTGCGCGTGCCCAGATCCCACATCATCATCGGAAACAGCACGCGCACGCCATGCCGATGGAAATCCGCCACCATCTGCTTGACTCCCGCGATTCCTCCCGGCATCGAACGCACCATATCGAGTTGATTGCGGTCATCTATGCCCATGTTGGGATAAGTTGCCCAGATCAAAACCGTATCGATTCCGCCATAACGCTTCGTCAGGTCGTCCAGATATCGATCGACGGTGTACTTGCCCGAGGCCGGATCGTAAAAATATCGATCCTGGACCATCATCTGCGGCTGAATGAAGCTGCTCTCGGTCCAGCGAAGGGCCGGTTCTCCATAGCGCCAGCCGTTGTAGCCGGTTCGGATCCGCCGCTCGAAGCGCCAGTGGCGTACGTCCTTCAACCAAGCGCTGTATGCGGCGGAATCGCAGGCGGTGTACCCACCTGCCCACAGGCCTTTGAACGCGAGACATGCGGGACCTGGAATGAGCTGGTTCTTCGGCGGGTAGTTGGTGTGCTGGGCGAAAAGCAGAGGTGAGGCAAGGAATAGAAATAACAGGCCAGGAATTCCGGAACCCATCTGCGCTTTCGGTTGCATATTGAAGAGTACGACAACTGTGGTTACTGCGTAAACTATATGGGTAATGGATGCGCAACCTATTGGGCCGCCGGTGGACCCGGTTACGCCCCTATCTCCATCGCGAGTCGCGCTTACCGGGCGCTTCGTTTCGCTCAAGCCGCTCGATGCGGAACAGGACAGCGCTGCGCTGTGGGAAGCGGCGCGCGGGGCAGGGAATCACGGGCTGTGGCGCTATCTGCCTTATGGCCCTTTTGCGAATGATGAGGAGTTTCGGGCCAGCCTGAAAGAAAGCGCCGCATCCGCCGATTCGCTGCTCTTTGCGATTCTTAATGGCGGAAAAGCGTGCGGCCATGCCGCACTCATGCGCATAGTGCCGCCCGATCGCTGCATCGAAGTAGGCAACGTGCTGTTTACCCCGCCACTGCAGCGCACTCCCGCCGCCACGGAAGCCATGTATCTGCTGGCGCGCTACGTTTTCGACGAGATCCATTACCGCCGCTACGAATGGAAATGCGACGCGCTGAACGCAGCCTCGCGGCGCGCGGCGCTGCGGCTTGGATTTCAGTTCGAAGGTATTTTTCGCCAGCATCGGATCGTAAAAGGACGCAACCGCGACACCGCCTGGTTTTCCATGCTGGATTCGGAATGGCCCGCACGCAAGGCGAATTTCGAGCGCTGGCGGGCGCCGGAAAATTTCGACGCTTCCGGCAAGCAGATTCATTCGCTTTCCCATCTCAACGGAGTTACCCCATGAACAGACGAACGTTCTTAGCAACGGCAGCCGCCGCGGCAGCGGTTTCTTCGCAGGCCCAGGCTGCCAGTATGGGCAAGCGGCTGCGCGAGATCAAACACCCGCTCGCCATTACCATGTGGGATTTCTCCTGGCTCGAAAGACGGTGGCCCGGCGCCGGATACGAAGATTGGGACCGCATTCTGGACGGCTTGGTTTCCCGCGGCTACAATGCCGTCCGCATCGATCCTTACCCGCATCTGGTCGCGGCCGATCCGCATCGTGTCTGGACTCTCATTCCGGTTTGGAACGTGCAGGATTGGGGCAGCCCGGCCAAGAATCGCGTCCAAGTCCAGCCCGCTCTGAATGAGTTCATCAAAAAATGCGCCGAGCGCCAATTGCGAGTCGCTTTGTCCACCTGGTTTCGACAGGATACGGACAACACCCGCATGCAGATCCACACGCCGGAGGATCTTGGCCGCATCTGGAAAACCACGCTCGACAGCATCGCCGCAGATCATTTGACCGAGCATCTACTCTACGTGGACCTGTGCAACGAATTCCCGCTCGATATCTGGGCGCCGTTTCTGCCCAAGAATACGAAGAGGAGCAATGCGACGGGCGTGAAATGGATGCGCGATTCAATCCAGGTGCTCCGCGAGGCCTATCCCAACCTCGACTACACCTTTTCGCAGACCTCCGAATGGGACACCTGGCAGAAGCAGGACGTATCCATGCTGGACTTCATGGAACTGCACATCTGGATGGCGTCCGCATCGGATTTCTACGACAAAGTGGGCTATCACTACGAAAAATTCAGCGAAAAAGGCTACGAGAATCTCGTGGACAAAGGTCAAAAGCTCTATGAATCCGATCCGGGCCATTGGAAATCGAAGCTGAAGCAGCGGATTCAGCTTGCGGCGGAATGGTCGCGCCGGAGCAACAAACCGCTCATTACCACCGAGTGCTGGAGCGTGGTCGATTATAAGGACTGGCCGCTGCTCAAATGGGGTTGGATCAAAGATTTGTGCAAGACGGGCATGGAGAACGCCGCGGTGACCGGCCGCTGGGTCTCCATGGCGACCAGCAATTTTTGCGGACCGCAGTTCGCGGGAATGTGGCCGGATTTGGC
>JBOGMI010000127.1:0-3794 GCA_050746645.1 Bryobacteraceae bacterium
ACCCCGCTCGGCAAAACAAAGTGTGTGACTTCCGGGTACCCCGCCCGGTGCCTACCCCAATGCTCGAAAGGCGTTCGTCGCGTCTTTCACCCCTCCGCCGCGGGGGCATTTGATGAAAGGCAAAAACACAATGAACACACAGAACACCACTTCGGAGATTGCTTCAAAAGCACTCGATACGCTTGCCGCAGCGCTCGAATCCGGGAACAGCGCAGCCCTGGCCGCATACCTGAGCATCACAGCACGTTTTCATAAATATTCCTGGACCAACTGCCTGCTGATTTCCATGCAGCGTCCGAATGCGACGCATGTGGCCGGATTCCGGGCATGGCTCGGGTTTGGCCGGCACGTTCGTAAAGGGGAGAAAGGCATTGCCATCCTTGCCCCGATCGTTTGCAAGGCCAAACGCGAAGCAGCCGATCAGCAGGAGGAGGACGCCAGCGCCGTCGAGACGGTTGGCCGGCTGGCCGGATTTCGCCAGGCTTATGTCTTCGATATTTTGCAAACGGAAGGCCGGGACCTCCCGGAGTTTGCCAGCGTAAAAGGCGACCCGCGCGAGCACTTGCAAACTCTGAAGGCTCTGGTAGCCTCTCATTCAATAGCACTCGATTACGACTCCATGATTGCACCCGCGAAAGGGCTCTCCCTAGGCGGACGGATCACGCTTCTACCGGGCCAGCCAGCCGCGGAGGAATTCTCAACGCTGGTTCACGAACTGGCACACGAAAAGCTGCATCGGGCAGAGCGCCGCACCGAAACCACGAAAACGATTCGCGAGACCGAAGCCGAAGCCGTGGCGTTCGTAGTTTGCCAGGCAATCGGGCTCGATACCAATAGCGCCGCAGCCGATTACATCAAGCTCTATAACGGCGACCGCGCCACCCTCTCCGCCTCGCTGCAGTTCATTCAATCCACCGCGGCCGAAATCCTCGCTGCGCTGAACGTCGGCGCAGAATCTACGAAGCCTACCGCTTGACCAAGGAATGAGTCGCCGCCGCACGGGAGCCGACTTTCTCGGGTACCCGTTGCGGCGGCGATCCCCAAAAAATATTTTGCGAGCCCTACGGATTTCGCGTTTTTCAGCGCTTCTGTTCGGTAGGGAGCAGACCCGCAGAAGGGAATCAGGAGAACTCATTATGCAAGACGTATCCGTTTTCGCCGCCGAATGTATTTGCGGCCGGAAATTCGAAACTCCCAGCCGGGAGTACATCTGTCCAGCTTGTAATCGGCATATCCGCCTGGAATGGGGGCGGGATCCAGAGGCCGAATGCCAACCGGCCGACGATGCCGCCGCGCGGTCCGCTGAGGAGGCCGTGGCATGATCCACGTTCCCGCCGAGTTGCTCGAATACAAGCAATGGGTTCTATGGCGCAGGACGGAAGCGAACGGCCGCGCGACTAAGATTCCGATTTCGCCGTGGAGCGGGAAAGCGGCTGGATGCGACAAGCCGCCAACCTGGAGCACTTATCGCCAGGTCCTCTACGCCATGCGCCGGTTGCCGTGCCACGGCATCGGGTTCGTTTTCACCGAAGCCGATCCATTCTGCGGAATCGATTTGGATCAATGTCGTAGCGCCAGCGGAGCCATTACGTCGGAAGCCTTGAACCTTATTAAGCGACTTGAGAGCTATACCGAGTTATCGCCCTCCGGCAGCGGTGCCCATATTCTGGTGCAAGCAAAACTGCCGGGCAAAGGCCGGCGCAGCGGTAAGGTCGAGATGTACGACACTGGCCGGTATTTTACGATTACCGGAAAGCATCTCATTGGCACTCCTGCGACGATTCAGAACCGCCAAGTCGTACTGGAGCAACTGGCAGACGAGCTCTTCCCGAAAGCGAGTGCCGTTCCATCAGACAGCTTTGCCAACTCGCCCAGCCTTTCAGACGAGGAACTCATCCGGCGCGCAAAGAATGCACGCAACGGCGACCGTTTCCGGCGATTGTGGGAAGGCGATGCTTCCGATTACGGCAACGACCACAGCCGCGCGGATCTGGGGTTGTGCCGAATCCTGGCGTTCTGGTGTGGCGGCGATGCCGAGCGAATGGACCGCCTATTTCGTAGCTCCGGTCTCATGCGAGAGAAGTGGGACCGGCGCACGGGAGAGAGTGCCTACGGGATTCGCACGATCAGAGCGGCCCTCCCCGGCGATTGAAAGGGTGAATAGCACCCCTTGATGCGATTATCTGTCCTCCTGCCACTTTCCGGATCGCCGGTTTATCGAAAATGACGCGCCATCCACATTGCCGCTGCGCCTGGCGCCCTCGCGCTGCGTCATTTCCATCAAGGCTAGTATAGCGTTTCAATAAAACATTTACATACGATAGTGTTTTTTGCTATGCTCCTGGCATGGCAATCGGCAGACGTCCCCCACTGCTTTTGACCGCCGAGGAAAAGCGTCGATTGGACGAACTCCGCAGGTCGCGAACCGCGTCTGTCCGCGATGTGCTGCGCGCGCAGATTCTCTGGCGTTACCATGCCGGCGAGAGGGTGAGCGGGATCGCTAGAGCGCTGAAAACGACGCGGCCGAGTGTTCTCAAATGGATTGACAAGGCGTTGCAAATGGGCGTGACAGCGGGGATGCAGGACACCCCGCACAAACCCCGGGAGGCGGTCATCACCGACGATGCGAAGGCCTGGGTCGTGCACTTGGCATGCTCCAAACCGAAGGATCTCGGCTATGCGGCGGAGTTGTGGACGCGGTCGGCACTGGCCAGGCACGTACGCAAGCATGCCGCCGAGGCTGGCTTTCCGGCGCTGGGCAACGCGGGCAAAGCGACGGTGCAACGCATTCTCGCCGCTCAGGCTTTGCAACCCCACAAGGTTCGCTACTACCTGGAGCGCCGCGATCCCGAGTTTGAGCGGAAGATGCGAGAGGTGCTGCTGGTCTATCGGGAAGTGGCGCTGCAGAACGAGGCTGCGGACAAAGGCCACGCGCAACCCATGGTCGTGACGGTTTCGGTGGATGAGAAGCCCGGCGTCCAGGCTATCGCCAACACAGCGCCAGACCTGCCCCCAGTCGCCGGCAAGCACCCCACTTTCGCCCGCGACCATGAGTATGTCCGGCACGGCACGTGGTCGATACTGGTGGCTCTGGACTTGCATGACGGACACGTCACCGCACGCGTCGAAGAGCGGCATCGAAGCGCGGAATTCATTGCGCTACTCAAGGATCTGGATGGCTGGTATCCGGCAGACTGCACCCTCCGCCTTGTCCTTGATAATCACTCCGCCCACACCTCTAAAGAGACGAGGGGCTGGCTGGCCACTCGCCCGAATCGATTCAAATACGTCCTCACACCCACGCACGGTTCCTGGCTCAACATCGTAGAAACACTGTTTGGCAAGATGGCTCGCACGTTCCTCAAGCAAATCCGCGTGCAAAGCAGGGAGGAACTGCGAGAACGCATTCTGAAGGGAATCGCCGAAATCAACGAGGCACCGGCTGTCCATCGCTGGAAAGCATTCGACGCGCTGAACGAAATATAGTAAACGTTTTAGTGAAACGTAATACTAGTGGCGTTGGCATCCAGCCTCAGTTCATGGCTGTGTTCTTTTAGCATGCGGATGAAGTCAGCTATGGCTGTCTTTTCCGTTTCGCTGACCGTCATGGTTTGCACCGCGTCTGGGCTACCTTGCTGGACTTGGGAGTGAGAGACCGGTGCGTTGTAGTTGATGGTGTAGTTGGAATGTGCGGCGGTTTCCTTCTCTTTTCCGCTGAAGACCATCCGTTCGCCAAGGATGCCATCCTTCTCCAGTTGCAGGCACCACTCAAGGATCATGTAGTAGCCAGAACC
>JBOGMI010000128.1:0-4468 GCA_050746645.1 Bryobacteraceae bacterium
GCCGGTCGATTACGGAAAGATTGTAGTGCGCCGCTAGCGAGTCGGGATCGATTGCCTGCAACAACTCGAATTGCTTGCGCGCGTCCGTGTATTGGTGGAGCTGGTAATAATAAACGCCCAGCTCGCGCCGGGCGTCGCGCGACTGCGGGTATTGGGCAATTACCTTTTGCAGGTCGGCAAATTCGGCGGCTTCGTTCCCTTCGCGCCGCTCGAGAAGAGCAAGATAGTAGAATGCCCTTGCATCGCCGGGCTTGAGGGCGAGCGCCTTTTCGAGTCCCGGCCGGGCCATCGGGTATCGCTCCCATTTGAGATAAGTGAGGGCAACGTTAATATAGCCGTCCGCGTATTTCGGGCGCAGCCTGACGACATGCTGAAACGCGTTGAGCGCATCGGCATACTGAAGCTGATAGAGATATGCGATGCCGATGTTATTCCAGCGCATCCATTCCGGATCGTTGGGGTTTGGCGGCTGTGCGGCGTTCTTGCCGATAGTGATTTTGCGCGCTTGCGATGCCAGCACCACAATCGGATATGCCGGATGATGCGGGCCGAGGACGTGGTTGATATAGCTCTGCCGGTAATGGCGGTAATTCACGCGCGCGGTTATCGTAAGCGGGCTCTTCGCCCCAGCAGGAATGTGAAATTCGTAGCGCACGAGATCCGAACGGCCGGATTGAATCGTGTTGTCGTAGGCAACCGAGTGAATCGTCCAGACTTCGTGATCGTCGGCGAATTCGCCTTTGCTGTCCACCGGGCTGTTGGTGTAGGTGTGCGCGCGGGCATCGACCGTTCCATCCGGGTTGAGGAAGCCGCTGTGATAGATCACCTTTCCGTCCGCGTCCTTCACTTCGAACTCGACCCAAGTCTGGTAGAGATCGCGCACTTCGGGAACGAGCGAATGGCCGATGTTCTTGTTCTGAATCACCACCCAGACCTGGACGGTTTGATCGGGAGCGAGCGTAAACGGCTTCGATCCCAGCGGCTCGATGGCGCAGCTCTTTTGCGGCTTCAGCCCAAACAGATCGACATTGAGAAACATGCCGGAGCGGAGAAATGCGATGGTTTTCTTGAGTTGGGTCTTATAGCCGTAATAAAAGGGCACGCCGGTATTGCCGGCCAGCCAGCGATGCGAAGCGAAGGTGTCGTGCTTCGCCCCGTCCTCACCCGGTTCCGCGAGCTCACGCATCATGTGACAGTTCTGGCAGGTGAACCGCGGACCCGAATAGAAATTCAAAGGACTCTGGTGCGAGAACTTGGATTGCTGCCACTCGTCGTAGACATCGAACGCCGGGATGAATTTATAGTGATTCAGCGTATACGGCAGATTCGCCTTGTGGCAGGCGGCGCAAAATTTCGGCGAATGATAGATCTTCCGCATGACCGCCTGGGCGTGCCGTTTCGGATGCGCCATGATTTGCGAATACGGCACTTCGCCGGGGATTCGCTTACCATTCGCGTCGACCATTACGGACGGAATGCCCATCACATAGCTGCCGTTGCCGCGCGTGGGTTGCAGCCGCACGATGGAATGGCAGGTCATACAAGTAACACCGTCTTCGTCGAAAGTGCGGCTGACATTGGTATGGTCGCTGGCGAGCGCACCAGAGACGACACCGATCGGATTGTGGCAACTGTCGCAATGCCGGGAAAACCGAATGCCCTTCGTGCGGATCAGAATGTTCGCGCTGTGACGATAAAACGGCTCGCGAAACGAGTTGGAGTGCAGCGCCTGCCGCCATTCGTGATACGCCTGCTTGTGACAGCCGGCGCAATATTCGGCCGTCGGGAAAGCGCCCGGCTTGATGGTGCCGCCAGTCACCGTTTCCGCATTGCCTGGAGAGGAGATGGAGGTTTCGCCGGTATTGATGGCGTAGGGACTGGCGGGAGCCTGCTGCGCTTGCGCTGCGCAAGCACATGGCCACACGCAGGCGAGCGCAAAAAGCGCGAGCGAGCTATTGCGACCCAACACAAGCTTCCCTATGAAGTCGATTGTGACATGAACGGTTTGAGGCGGTCGATCCGCTGATATTCTTGAACAGGATGCCGAAAGAACCGGATTGGAGGGCGGAGCTTACCCCGCGCTGGGCTTTAGCCCCGCAGCCGGTGCTTCCGGCGGAGCTGAAGCTCCGCGCGGACTCAAGCCCGCTCTCCGTGTCAGAGCCGCATGCGCATTCTCAGTAGGGCCATTTTCCGCGAGATTCTGGGCAGCGCCCTGCTCGGCACGCTGCTGTTCGTGTTCGTCCTGTTTCTGCGCACCATCGACCGGCTCTCGACTCTGCTGGTCAAGACCTCGGCGCCGCCCCACGTTATTTCGGAACTGCTGCTTTATGCGCTTCCGGCGACGCTGCCGTTCGCGCTGCCGCTGGGCGTGCTCGTCGGGGTTTTGATCGGCCTCAGCCGGATGTCCGCCGATAGCGAAATAACGGCTATTCGCGCTTCGGGCATTTCCAGTGCTGCCGTGGTCAGGCCGGTGATGCTGTTCGCTTCCATCGCGCTTGCGATCACCGCGACTTGCTCGCTTTGGCTGACTCCGCTATCGCTGCACCGGGAATCGGAGATCGCGCGTAGCTTCGCGGCGGCGCAGCTTACCGGCAATATCGAATCACGCGTTTTCGACGAAGATTTTCCGCATAGCGTCCTCTACGTCGGCAACGTCGAGACCGTGGGGAAGCAGATCGTCTGGCATGATGTCTTTCTAGCGGATACGACGCCGCCGGCGAAGCTCGCCGAAGAGGGCAAAGATCGCGGCCCGGGCCCGCGTGTCATCGTGGCCGAAACGGCGATTCCGCATCCCGATCCGGTGCACAACCGCATCGTTCTCGATATGCGGAATTTTCATTCCTACGAGCGCGACAAAGAGGGCAAGGTCATCATGACCGCCGCGAATCCGCAGATCGAGACCATTCAAGCCCAGACGCAGGAAGATTTTCAGGTCACCAAAACCGATCGGGAGATGGATACCCCCTCGCTCTACCACCGCGTGTATCACGAAAAAGGGCTGTCGCATTACCAGCACGTGGAAGCGGCGATCGAACTGCATCAGCGTTTCGCGCTCCCGTTGGCATGTGTTCTGCTGGCGCTGGTCGGCATCCCGCTCGGGATCTCTTCGCGCAAAGGGGGGAAATCCGCGGCATTCGTGCTAACGGTCCTCCTTGCTTTCCTTTACTATCTCGGGTTTATCACGCTGGTCGGACTGGCGAAGAAGGGAAGCCTGCCGGTCCCTCTGGCAGTATGGGCCCCGGATGCGATTTTCCTGGTGCTTGGCGTGGTGCTGCTGCTGCGTCTGGAGAAACCTCAAGAGCGGGATTGGGCGGGCGTGTGGCGAGCGATCCTGCAGAGGCTGTCGGCGGGGCGCAAACCGAATAAGCCGGCGCGGCCGCGGAAAAACGTTCGGACGCGCATCGGACGTCTGAATTTCCGCCCCATGCTGATCGATGCCTACGTGCTGAATGGATTTGTTTTCTATCTCGTGGTGTTAGTTGCGGCGCTTCTTGTTCTGATTGAAATCTTCACGTTCTTCGAGCTGCTCGGCGACATGATGAAGAACAACATTTCAATGTCCACGATGCTTGATTATCTTTGGCATCTGGCGCCGATGCTGATTTATCAGATTACGCCGATCGGCATTCTGGTCGCGACGCTGACCTGCTTTGGCGTGTTGACCAAGTACAACGAGGTCACCGCGTTTAAAGCCGCCGGAGTGAGCCTGTACCGGCTCGCCGCACCGGTTCTGATGGCGAGTTTCGTCGTGAGCGTAGTGCTGTTTGCGTTCAACTACTATTACATTCCTCAAGCGAATCGCCGCCAGGAAAGGCTGCGCGCCGAGATTAAGAACCAGCCGGTGGCGACTTACTTGCGCAAGGACCGCCAATGGGTCTACGGCGACGGGCCGAGGATTTATAACTACCGCTTGCTCGAACCGCAGCGCAAGATCATGACCAAGGTGAACGTCTACGAACTCGACCCGAAAACATTCCGGGTAGTGCACCAGATTTCGGCCGAGCGGGCGCAATGGAACCCGCACCGCGATAGTTGGGTTTTCAGTAACGGCATCAGCGAAGTCATCGGAACGGAGGGCAAGCCCGATTTCCGCTCCTTCCAGGGCAAGACTGCGGTTTTCCCCGAACTAACCGAAAAGCCTTCCTGGTTCGTCAAGGAAGAACGTGAGTACAAGGAGTTGAATTTCAACCAGCTAAGCAAATACATTCATGAGCTCAAGGAAAGCGGGCTCGAGACGACGCCGCTTCAGGTTGCTTACTATAAGAAATTTTCGGTGCCGCTGTTCGCGTTAGTGATGGCGATTCTGAGCATTCCGTTTGCGTTCATTGCGGGAAACCGCGGCGCCATGACGGGCGTAGGCATTAGCTTCGGCATCGCCATCGCCTACTGGACTATCGGCGCGGTCTTCAATCAGGCCGGCGATTTGAACCAGCTCCCGGCCATAATGGCGGCCTGGTCGCCCGACCTC
>JBOGMI010000129.1:0-1757 GCA_050746645.1 Bryobacteraceae bacterium
CTCGCCTGCGAAAGAGCCGAACGTCTCGACTTTGGCGGACCTCAGGGATTCGGAGTTTTTTGGGATGTGGCGCGATCGCGCGGACATCGGGGATAGCGCCAGCTTTGCTCGCGATCTGCGATCGGAAAACTGGAAGCGCCCCGCCTGATGGTTCTCATCGACACCGACGTTCTGATCGAGTGCCTTCGCGGTTCTATTAATGCCAAGGAGTGGTTGGCCGCCCTTGAGGACTCTGCATTCGCTATTCCAGCCGTAGTTGCCATGGAACTCGTAATGGGGTGCCGAAATCAGAGTGAACTGCAGCACATGCGAAAGTTCCTGGAGTCCGTCAGCATCGCTTGGCCTGAAGCATCTGAGTTTGAGCTCAGCTACCGCTTACTGCTGGCCTATCGGCTCTCGTCGGGACTCAGCATTCCAGACTTGCTGATTGCGGCGGTGGCAATTTCGAGAAAAGCTCGCCTTTACACCTTCAATCTGAAACACTTTCAGGTTGTCGACGGGCTGGACGCCGAACCGCCCTATCAGCGTCCTTAACGGTGGCGGTGCCTCACCGCCGTCTCCCAAACCCTCTGCCCAACGCTCTTCCCAAGCCTCTGCCGAATCCGCGTCCGCGGTGAGCCCCGCCAAACCGGTGGCTGCCACGAGATCCCCGCTCGCCGCGCGAAAAAATCGAACCCCGCCGTCGATGCGACGAATAGCGCGAGCTGCCAAAACCGCCCGACTTCATATACCGGCTGCTTGCATAACGCCGCGCGGTGAAGGTGCCGTGCGAGCCGTATCTCGGCGGACTCGTCGGAGTCGCCCGGCCGTAATAGGAATGCCCCGCCGTTCGTGCGTTGCGATAGGAGTCGTATTCGCCGATCACAATCGGCCGGTAAGCCCCTCCCCACATCAGGTGCTGCAGCAGCAGATATTCCGGGAAAAAGGTCCAAAGCGCCTGGCCCCCGCTGTGCGTCCAGTAGCCGTACTGATTCATGCCCTGCGAAGGCGGCGCGATGTAGGCGAAACCGGCCGGCTGGGGCGTGTGTTCCGCCTCGGCATCGAACTTGCCCACACCTTTGTGCGCAATCGCCATCCCCAGGTCATTCCGAACCGACTGGAATTGAGCTGGGGAAACTTCCTGCCATTGAGTGGAACTGGTGGTGTTGCCCTGCTTTGCGTCCGGCGTGGCCGCCTGACTCGGAAATCGCGTCGTAACGGTCTCGATCTTCTCGCGATAAAGGTTCTTGCCGTGCTGTTGCTCGAGATCGAGATCGGCCAGAATCTTGTCCCAGGAAACGTAGAGCTGCCCGCATTCCTCCTGCAAATGCGCAATTCCACGCGGCAGCGCATCGGCTTCGCCCGTCAGGTGCTCGTCTTCCTGAATCAGCGTGGCGGCTTCGGGGCCGATGATTTTGCCATGCGCCGCGGCGGCTCGTTGTTTGGCTGTCGCCGTCCACTCTTTCTCGGCATTCTTCGGACCGGCTTCGAGCGCCGCAAGACGCGATTCGAGCACCGAATACTGTGCCGGCCAGTCTTTCTCAGCCTGCGCGACGGTCTTCTGAATCGGCCCCAGATCGACTTTGCGGATCGCCGCGCGTTCCGCGCTCATATTCGCCAGATACGAAGAAGGATTGTGCGCGAAATCGGCCCAATTGCTGGCCGCCGCCTCCACCGATTCGGCGTCGTTCATCGCGGCACGCCGCAGTCCGGTCTCCTCAGCCAGAAGCTGCGTCACCTTTTTTTGGGAATCGGCGCGGTTCCGGTGCGCCAGCGCG
>JBOGMI010000130.1:0-1179 GCA_050746645.1 Bryobacteraceae bacterium
GCTCTTCCCAAGCCTCTGCCGAATCCGCGTCCGCGGTGAAACCCGCCAAACCGGTGGCTGCCGCGAAATCCCCGCTCGCCGCGCGAAAAAATCGAACCCCGCCGCCGGTGCGACGCATAGCGCGAACTGCCAAAACCGCCTGACTTCATGTACCGGCTGCTTGCGTACCGCCGCGCGGTGAAGGTGCCGTGCGAGCCGTATCTCGGCGGACTCGTCGGAGTCGCCCGGCCGTAATAGGTATGCCCCACCGTTCGTGCGCTGCGATAGGAGTCGTATTCGCCGATCACAATCGGCCGGTAAGCCCCTCCCCACATCAGGTGCTGCAGCAGCAGATATTCCGGGAAAAAAGTCCAGAGCGCCTGGCCCCCGCTGTGCGTCCAGTAGCCGTACTGATTCATGCCCTGCGACGGCGGCGCGATGTAGGCGAAACCGGCCGGCTGGGCCGTGTGTTCCGCCTCGGAATCGAACTTTCCCGCATCTTTGTGCGCGATCGCCATCCCCAGGTCGTTCCGAACCGACTGGAATTGAGCTGGGGAAACTTCCTGCCATTGAGTGGAACTGTTGGTGTTGCCCTGCTTGGAGTCCGGCGCGGCCGCCTGACTCGGAAATCGCGTCGTAACGGTCTCGATCTTCTCGCGATAAACGTTCTTACCGTGCTGTTGCTGGATATCAAGATCGGCCAAAATCTTGTCCCAGGAAACGTAGAGCTGCCCGCACTCCTCCCGCAGATGCGCAATTCCACGCGGCAGCGCATCGGCTTCGCCGGTCAGGTGGTCGTCTTCCTGAATCAGCGTGGCGGCCGCGGGGCCGGTGATTTTGCCATGCACCGCGGCGGCTCGTTGTTTGGCTGTCGCCGTCCATTCTTTCTCGGCATTCTTCGGACCGGCTTCGAGCGCCGCAAGACGCGATTCGAGCACCGAATATTGTGCCGGCCAGTCTTTCTCGGCCTGCGCGACGGTCTTCTGAATCGCCCCCAGATCGACTTTGCGAATCGCCGCGCGCTTCGCGCTCATGTTCGCCACATACGAAGAAGGATTGTGCGCAAAATCAGTCCAATTGCTGGCCGCCGCCTCCACCGATTCGGCGTCGTTCATCGCGGCACGCCGCAGTCCGGTCTCCTCAGCCAGAAGCTGCGTCACCTTTTTTTGGGAATCGGCGCGGTTCCGGTGCGCCAGCGCG
>JBOGMI010000131.1:0-5952 GCA_050746645.1 Bryobacteraceae bacterium
CGTCGAAGGTGTGCACGAAGTCAGCCGTGAGATGATTGCCGGCTTTCGATTTTCGCGCAGGATTTCCGGGAGTACATGGACGAAAGAACTTGAAATCGTGCGTGGATTTTTCCGGTATTGTGTCGAACAGGAGTGGACAAACAAGAATCCCGCGGCCGCTAAGACCCTGGCGCCAAAGAATCTCCATGCTGGCGACACAGAGCCGTATCAGTCCAACGAGATCATCAAGATTTTGGCCGCCTGCGATGTCATGGGACAGAGAGCTTACGAACGACTGAGGGCTCGCGCAATGACACTTTTGTTGCGCTACACAGCCCTGAGAATCGGGGACGTCGCAACGCTCGCCAAGGACCGGATTCGCGATGGTGAGATTTACCTTCGAACGATGAAGAATGGCAAAATCATCAAACTGCCCGTGCACCCTGAGCTAGAAGCGGCTCTCAATGTGCTTCCAGAGCCAATCGGCACGATGGGTGAAAGCAAATACTTCTTCTGGAGCGGTAACGGAACGGTTCGTTCAATGGTGCGGGATGCCACTCGAACGATGGCGGCGGTATTCAAAGCATCGGGCGTAAAATGCGCGCATGCACACCGGTTCCGGCACACGCTAGCTACTGAAATTCTATCCGCCGGCGGCACCGTGCAAGATGCTGCCGACATTCTCGGCAACTCGCCAAAGATTGTCGAGAAGCATTACGCCAAATGGATTAAAGCTCGACAGGATCGGATCTCAACACTATTCGATTCGATCTTCGGGATGGGAAAGGGTACACTGCGGGTACACGACGCCGTGGAACCAGTAAGTAGAAGAAAAAAAAGCGGTTTATCTGGTGGACGGCATGGGATTCGAACCCACGACCCCCACGTTGCGAACGTGGTGCTCTCCCAGCTGAGCTAGCCGCCCACAGCCGTCACTATAACATCCGCGCGTGCTAGGATGGCTCTTCGCGCGGGCCTTCCTATATATATGGTTCTCTCTGATGTCGATATCCGGCGCTACCTGGAATCGGGCAAGATCAAAATCACGCCGCCTCTGCCGCCGGAGCAGTTCGGCAGTTGCTCCGTCGATTTCCGCCTGGGGAACGAGTTCTCCGTCTTCGAACATAGCCGCCACGCCTTTATCGATGTCCGCGAAAGCGGAGCCATTCAAGACATTATGCGGCCGATTCGGGTGAAAGAAGGCGAGCCGTTCGTGCTGCAGCCGCGCGAATTCGCCCTGGCGATTACCGAGGAAACCCTCGAACTGGACGACGACGTACTGGGGCGGCTCGAAGGCCGTTCGAGCCTGGGCCGCATCGGCATCATCGTCCACGGCACAGCCGGGCTATTCGACCCCGGCTGGCGCGGCAAAGCGACGCTTGAGCTGAGTAACCTCGGCATTATGCCGGTAGCGCTCTATCCAGGCATGCGCATTTGCTCGTTTACGTTCGAGCAGCTCACCACACCGGTTTCCGTTCCTTATTACAAGAAAGTCGGCAATAAGTACGCCGGCCAGACTTCACCGCTCGCAAGCAAGCTGACGGCCGAAGTGAAGCGGTAGAGTCCGCTTCAATGAGGCCGCGATCAATTGAGCGTTGTTCCGATTCGGCGGCCGTGGGTACGCGAGCCGGGCGGTGCGGAACTGCCGCTGAGGAGCTATGAGCTATTTCAGGGCGCATCGCTGGTGGAAGAAACCGTCTGGAGCAATGTGATGCGCGGCTTGAGCACGCGCAACTACAAGGAAGTTTTGCAGCAGTTTGCGGATGCTTACGGGCTGGAAAAGAGCACCATCAGCGAGCACTTCATCGAAGCCAGCCGCAAGAAACTGCAGGAGTTAATGACGCGCTCGCTGGCGCATCTGCAGATCTGCGCCATGATTATCGACGGCACAATCTTCAAAGGCCAGCATCGGACGCTTTTGGCAAGAAGATGGTGCCGGGGCTGGTGCAGGGTGCCACGGAAAACGCCAAGGTCGTCAGCGGTCTGCTCGATCAACTATCCGAGCGCGGTCTGGATTTCAGTCAGCCGCGTCTGTATCTGCTCGGCGGCAGCAAAGCGCTACATGCGGCGATTGCGCGCCACGCCGGCGAAGCGGCTTTCTTCCAGCGCTGCCGACAGTTTGCAGGAAGGCCTGGAGGAAACCCTAACTGTGCAGGAGCTAGGCCCGCATGCCCGCTTGCGTCGATCGCTGACCAGCACCAATTGCATTGAATCGAGCTTCTCCGTTATCGAGACCATCTGCAAACAGGTAAAGCGCTGGCACGGCAGCGATCATCGCCTACGCTGGGTCGGTTCGGCACTGCTGTACGCTGAATCGCGCTGGAATCGCCTCCACGGCTATCGCCACTTGCCGCTGCTCATCCGAAACCTGCAGCGCTGAAATCTAAACGGAACCGCCGCCCCGGCCTCTTCCGCTGCCTAATAATAACTATGAGAGTCGCTCCTCCTTTCAACGATCCGGCGGTCATCCTCCCAACCGGTGACAAAAATCCTCAAAAAAATATCTTCAATTCAATCAGCAGCTTAACCCGCCATCTTAAGTCTCCGAGAGCTCCTGTCGATTGTACCTTCGGGTGCGAAAGGAGCTTCCATGCATTTTCCAATTTATTTCGAAGAATTGATCACGGAATTCTTCGGAGCATAATCGAAGAATTTTTAATTTTTGGGTACTCTCCGAAAGTGATAGAGTACGATTTACCCTTAAGATAGTCCTCACGGAAAAATCTGAACCCTGGATAAGGCACGTGGGGGCGGGCACAGGCTTGCGTTTGTCTCGAACGATTTTCCTGTTGAGCCTGCTTTGTCTATCGCAGGCAGGTCGGGCCGGCGCGACGTCGCATGTGCGAGCCGCGCCGGTCTCCAGTTCTGCTTCGGCAAGAATCGCCGAAGCGAAAAAGCTGGAGCGTTCGGGCCAGTTCCCTGCTGCGCTTCAGGCCTTCGGGCTGGCAGCGCGGCAGGCCCGCAAATCGCAAAACCGCAAACTCGAAGCGCAAGCCCTTGTTTCGGTGGCCGTCTGCCACATGCGCCTGTTTCATTACCGAGCCGGGGTCGAAGCGGCAGAACGAGCTCGCCAACTTGCCCTGGATCTGTCCGATTACGCCATCGCCGGACGGGCATCCGGAGATCTGGCAACCGCATATTCACAGCTCGGCGATTTCGCGCTTGCGGAAACCGATGCGGCGCGGGCGATCCATTTCTTTCGAAAGACGAAGAATAGCGGCCTTTTGGCGCGTGCCTTGCTGGTCAAAGCCGATGTCCTCGGCCGCGAGCACGGGGCCGGTCCCCGCTCGGAAGCCTTGTATCAGCAAGCCGTTTCGGCCGCGCGAGCCGCCAAAGACGACCGGCTGCAAACGGTTATTTGGGACGACCTTGGCATTCTGCTCCTGGACGATGGGAAAATCCAATCCGCCGAAACCGCCCTGCGCGCGGCCCACTCGCTGTGCCTCCAGAACCAGGATCGCGACTATCTTCCGATCATTCAGGAGCACCTGGCCGAGCTGAACCTGGCGCAAAAAAACTACCCAGCCGCGCTCCAGTTCATCGATCGAGCCTTCGCATCCTCAAGCCCGCAATTCAAGATCAATCCTCAGTATTATCCGCTGCACGTCCGCGCGGAAATTCTGCTGGGTCTCGGGCGGACCGATGAAGCGCTGGCTGAGTTTCGATGCGCCGTTCAGGCAGCCGATCTGTGGCGCGAAGGCGCAATGCCGGGCGACATTACGGCAACCCAAACCGTCGTTCTGTTGAACGCCACCTATCACGACTTCGCCGAACTGGCCGCGACACTTGCTTTCCAGCGCCACGACGCGGCGCTTTCCCGCGAAGCTTTCGAAGCGCTGGCGCGGAACCGCGCCGCCAGCCTCCGCGAGCAATTACTGGCCAATTTCAGCCGCAATGGCACACTTTCGCCGCGCTATTTTGAACTGCTCGGCGCCTTGCAATCGGCCCAGGCGCGCGTCCTGCTGCCGCATGCGTCCGCCCAGGACCAGGCCCAGGTGAGCGAGCTTCGGGTTGAATTGGACCGTTTCGAAAATGAAAATGCCTTAGCCTCTGCAAATTTATCATCTATTCTGGAGAATAATCCCCACAAGAATTCACTTAGAAGCATTCAGATAGAATTAAACGATGCTCAGGCTCTGCTCAGTTTTTCCCTGGGCAAGCCGCATTCGTTTCTATGGGCTGTTACGGGTGACCGGGTGAACCTATACGAACTGCCGCCCGCAAGCGGGCTTGAAAGCCGCATCCGGGCGTTCTCGGAGGGGGTCCGCGAGGGGAACAACGAAACATCGCTAGGCAGCTTGTTATCGGCCGAGTTGTTCGGCGCGCTGGGTCCTCGAATCCGTGGCAAACGCCAGTGGCTCATTACGCCCGATGGCGCGCTGATGGACGGGTTCCCGTTCGCTGCCCTGCCCGCAGTATCGTCCCGTTCGGGCGTTACGCTGGCCAGCCTGCATACGCTTCGCCTGCTGCCGAGCGAGCTGCTGCTGCTCTCGAAACCGGCTTCGCTGCCGGCGAATTACTTTGTCGGGGTGGCCGATCCTATCTATAACCTGGCCGACCCGCGCTGGCGGAAAGCACCGCACGCTCCTTCCGGCGTATCCTTCGCATTGGCACGCCTGGTCGGCAGCGGCCGGGAGATTCGGACTGCGGCGAAATGGAGCGGGGCTCCCGATACGGAACTGCTCACGGGAGCGCGGGCATCGGGCGAGCAGCTTCGCCGCGCGCTGTCGCCTACACCGCGGATTCTGCATTTTGCAGTACACGTGGTCAGCCCGCGGGGGCATCCCGAAGAAGCGGCGCTCGCTTTGAGTCTGAAGCGCGACCGGCTTCCGGAATTGCTCACGCCGGAGATCGTCGCGAGCTTTCGAGTGCCTGGAACACTCGTGATCATGAGCGGCTGCGATTCCCAACAGGGCGAAGTGCTTCCGAGCGCCGGGCTGATGGGTTTGGCGCGCTCCTGGCTGCTGGCCGGAGCCGCCGGCGTGATTGTCAGCGCCTGGCCGACGCCCGACGATTCGGGCCGCTTTTTTGCATCTTTTTATCGCTATCTTCAGGCCGCTAAGCCTGCTTCCGGTACCCTCGTGCAACGCGCCGCCACCGCGCTCGCGCAAGCTCAAATGCAGATGAAGAGCGCCAGCGGATACCGGAGTTCGCCCTCGTTTTGGGCTGCTTATTCTTTGATTTCCAAGGAGTGACTTCGACGGCTTATGTTGGCTAGTCAGCCAGACTCATCCCCCGCGCCGCAAGAAAGTCCTGCTGAGCAGCATCGGGAGAAGCATCCGAAAAGCAGCCTTTCAGCGGTAGAATGGGGTACCCTCGTGGCCCGGATAAAGGCCGGCGAGGATGCCGGCATGGAACAACTGTACAAGCTGTTCAGCCGCGGAATCCGCTATTACCTGTGCCGCCAATTGGGGCCGCAGGAGCTGGAAGACCGGGTTCACGATACGTTCTTGATCGTGGTAAACGCCATCCGGAGGGGAGACCTTCGCGAACCGGAACGCCTGATGGGTTTTGTCCGAACCGTGGTGCGGCGGCAGGTCGCCGCTTATATAGAGGAAGCGGTCCATAACCGCCGCGAACAGGCGGACCTCGAGAGCGGCATCGCCGTGGCGGATCGCAGTCAAAATCCCGAGCAGGCGGCTATCCTGCGCCAGAAGACGGATCTGATGCGAGCGGTGCTCGAATGCCTCTCCCAGCGCGATCGGGATATCCTGGTCCGTTTCTACATCCAGGAACAGCCGCAGGAGCAGATCTGCCGCGAGATGGCGCTCACCGAAACCCAGTTCCGCCTGCTAAAATCGCGAGCGAAGGCTAAATTTGGAGAAATCGGTCGGAAAAAACTGGCCAGCAGCGGAATTTTCTCGGTTTTTGTGAGAGCACACGCCCGTTAGCCTAACTGTCTAGTATGGAGACGGCGAAGTTCCGCTTCGTACTATTTATGGTCGACCCGCTTTTTGAACACCCGGAAGAAGA
>JBOGMI010000132.1:0-1204 GCA_050746645.1 Bryobacteraceae bacterium
CGCTGAAACTCCGTGGGCGGCTCCTTCGGGAACGATCGTCGCGGCGGCTGAACTTCTTCTGGCGGGGAGCCGGGCATGCCTTCGGTGGGCCGCGTTTGGAGCATAGAAGGCGGGTGTGCAGCATAAGGGCCGCGCGTTCGTAAGCCATAGCCGGGTTCCTCATAGCCGCCGTAGTAGTTAGATGCTCCCTGGCCGTATTGTGAAATACATTCGGAAGTGGGATCTGCGTAGTCAGCAGGCGTGCATATCCGATACGAAGATCCCGGATTTCTTTGGAAGAGACCGGGTTGCTGCTGCGTGTACTGGTCGAACGGCGGCAGAGTCGTCGTCTGCGCGCGAAGCACGAAGCCGGATGCGACAACGTACGCAAGCAGCAGACACGCTCGCTTTGGAAGACACAGCTGGTTCGGCACTCGCAGTCATTGTGCCCTTAATCAACGTGCTTTTTCTATGGAGAAAGCTGCCTTTTACAATGCTTTTACAGTCCATTAGATAGTGAGCCAATCCCCTCGGTCGATGCGGCCGATTTTGCAAGCTATTCACAAGAAGAGAATGACGCTCGGATGCGATGAGGCAGACAATCGGCGGCTAGATGCGCTGCAAGAGACCGCGTGCCTTCCGCCTTTTTGTGTTATGCCTCCTGGTCGGCTCGCTATATGCGAACGGTCAGGAAGGGCGGAAGCCGCCGTCCGGACCGGTGTACGTTCCGCTCGACAGTTGGGTCTATCCTGCGTTAAAACGATTAGCGGCGTTGGGGTATGTCCCCGATTTGGATGGACTTGTGGCGCCCTGGACACGGTCTCAATGCACGGTGCTCGTGGAGGAAGCCGAAGATATCGCGTCGCGCTACAGCGACAAAGCTTCCGCGCCGAAAACGAACGCGGAGGCCGTCCAGTTGCTGTCCGCCTTGGGACAGGAATTCCTGAGCTCGGCGCCAGCCCGGACTGAGGTGCGCGTCGAATCCATCTACACGAGGTTCGGAGAGATTTCCGGCGAGCCCCTGCGCGACAGCTATCATTTCGGCCAGACCCTGGCGGATGACTTTGGTCGCCCTTACGCGAGCGGACCCAATCTGATAGCCGGCTTTTCGGCATTTGGCAACGCCGGTCGATTCTCCGGCTATTTTCGCGGCGAATATCAGCAGGCCGGCAGTTCCGCCGGATATCCCGCGAGCCTGCGAACGCAAATAGGACAGATCGATGGG
>JBOGMI010000133.1:0-6448 GCA_050746645.1 Bryobacteraceae bacterium
TTCCGGTCCGTTGGCTGTTTCCGCATCCCTTTACGCGGCAACGGGTTGACAGGCCCGCAGGGGTATCTCATACTAAAAAGGTCGCATATATGGCTGCTCGCAAAAAGCGGCTCCGGCCCGCGCATCCTCCGCCGCTCACTCTGGCCGATCTCCGCTTAGGACAACGCTGTATTCTGGATCGCCTGGACTTGCCGGAGGATGTTGCGCGCCGGCTGATGGAATTGGGTTTTCTGCCGGGAAATGAAGTAGTTCCAAGCCGGAGAGCACCGGGCGGCGGGCCCCGGGTATTCCGGGTGGACGGCTCCGAGGTCGCCTTGCGGGACGATACGGCCGCCAAGCTTTATATCCGCCGCGATCCCGAATCCGATCTGGTCCTGCTTCCATGAGCTGCCACGACTGCTATAACGGCGGCCGCCATTCGAGCCTGCTTCCGAATCCCTCCATCCTTCCACCTGGTCAGAGAAACGACCGCCCCATTATCGTGGCCATCGTCGGCCCGCCCAACTCGGGTAAGTCTACCCTATTCAATCGCTTGACCGGATTGCGGCAAAAAGTCGCCAACTTCCCTGGCGTGACCGTGGAGCACCGCATGGGCAAGGCGAAACTCAAGGGCGATCACGAAGTTTTTCTGGTCGATCTCCCGGGAGTCTACAGCCTGCATCCCAGAGCCGAAGACGAAAAGGTCACCGCCGACGTGCTGAAAGGCGAACGCGAGGATTTTCCTAAGCCGGACGCCGTCATCCTGATCCTGGACTCGACCAACCTGGGGCGGCATTTAGTGCTCGCCGCTCCCATTCTCAGCCTGCAATTGCCCACGCTCATTCTGCTGAACATGGCCGACGATCTGGCGGTGCGCGGCGGCAAGGTGGATACGGCGGCGCTGGCGGCAGAACTGAACTCGCCGGTGGCGCTCATCAGCGCGGCCAAAGGAACCGGGATCGACGGCATCAAGCAGTTTCTTCAAGGAACCGCCGCGCGCTTGAACGCTCCGCCGCCCAAAATCGAGCTGCCGGTTCTGCAGGATGTGCCCAAATGCCGACAGTGGGCCGCGCGAGTCGGTGATCGCGCCTCCTACCGCGCCCCGGCCCCGCCGCTGTGGACGCGCCGCCTCGATGCGGTCTTCCTGCATCCCATTGCCGGGCCGCTGATCTTCCTTGCCGTGGTCGTTGCCGTCTTTCAGAGCATCTTTTCCTGGGCCCAGCCGGTGATGGACGGTTTGCAGGATCTCGTCTTGTGGTCCGGACATTGGCTGGGCAGCGTACTGCCCAATTCCGTCCTGCGCTCCGTGCTGATCGATGGCATCTGGAGCGGCGTCGGTTCGGTGATTGTCTTCTTGCCGCAGATTTTGCTGCTGTTCTTCTTCATTGGCGTGCTGGAAGATTCGGGCTATCTGGCGCGCGCGGCGCTCATCGCCGACCGCACCATGGCCAAGTTCGGCCTGCAAGGGAAATCCTTCATCCCGCTGCTTTCCGCCTATGCCTGCGCCGTGCCCGCGATTATGTCTACGCGCGTGATCGAGAACAAGCGCGATCGCATGGCGACCATCATGATTGCACCGCTGATGACTTGTTCGGCGCGCCTGCCGGTGTACACGCTGATTATCGCGGCGTTCGTGCCGAATGTTCCGATCATCCGCGGATTTCTCTCGCTTCCGGCCGTGGTCATGCTGGGATTGTATGTGTTGGGTTTTGCCGCGGCCGTCGCCATGGCGCGGCTGCTGAAATCAACCGTGCTCAAGAGCAAGAAATCGTCCTTTATGCTGGAGATGCCGCCCTATCGCCTGCCTACCATGCAATCGCTGGGCTTGCGGGTGGTCGATCGCGGCAAGATCTTTCTGCACCGCGCCGGCACGGTCATTCTTTTGGTCACCGTATTGCTCTGGGGGCTGGCGCACCTGCCATTGCACAACGGAAAAGCGCCCTCCATCGAACACAGTTACGCGGCCTCCATCGGCAAGACCATCGAACCCGCCATCAAGCCGCTCGGCTTCGACTGGAAAATCGGCATCGGGTTGATCACTTCGCTGGTCGCACGCGAAGTGATCGTGGGCACGCTCGGCACCATCTACGGCATTGAGGGTGGCGAGCACTCTCAAGGACTGCAAAAGGCCGTGCGCAAGGATTTGACTCCGGCCGGAGCCGTTTCCCTCCTGGTTTTCTTTGCCTTCGCCATGCAGTGCTTCTCCACGCTGGCCATCGTCAAGCGCGAAACCGGAGGCTGGAAATGGCCCATTTTTCAGTTTTCCTACATGCTTGCGCTAGCATACTGTGGTTCGTGGGTTGCATTTCATCTCACGAACTATTTTCTAGCATGAGCGATTTACAGAACGTAGTGATTCTCGGCTCGGGTTGCGCCGGCAACACCGCCGCCGTCTATACCGCGCGGGCCAGCCTGCGCCCGATCGTTTTTGAAGGACACGAGCCCGGCGGCCAGCTCTCCATCACCACGGAGGTGGAAAATTTTCCCGGATTCCCGGAAGCCGTGCAAGGCCCCGAGCTGATCGAAAAAATGAAGCAGCAGGCGCAGCGGTTCGGGGCCGAGTACCGGCACGGCCGCCTGGTCCATGCGGATCTCGCGAAACGCCCGTTTACGCTCGCATTCGAAGATGGCGAAAAGATCCAGACGCGCACGCTGATCGTCGCCACTGGCGCTTCCGCACGTTGGTTGAATCTGCCCAACGAACAGAAGCTGATCGGCCACGGCGTCAGCTCCTGCGCCACCTGCGACGGTTTTTTCTTTCGCGGGAAAAAGATCATGGTGATCGGCGGCGGCGATTCGGCAATGGAAGAAGCAAATTTCCTCAGCCGCTTCGGCAGCGAAGTGGCTCTCGTTCACCGCAGCGACAATTTTCGCGCCTCGAAGATCATGCTCGAACGCACGCAAAAGAATCCCAAGATTGCGTTTCTCACCAATACCGTAGTCGAGGACGTATATGACACGTCGAAAGGATTCGTGACCGGCGTGAAGTTACGCAACCTTTTAACCAACGAATCGCGGGACCGCGAGGTAGACGGTTTCTTCCTCGCCATCGGACACATTCCGAATACGAAACCCTTCGCCGGCCAGATCGATCTCGACGTGGACGGCTACATCGTTTCACACGGTGGCGCCAGGACCAACATTTTGGGAGTTTTTCACGCGGGCGACGTCCAGGACCGCATCTACCGCCAGGCCATCACCGCGGCCGGCGCCGGCTGCATGGCCGCCATCGAAGCCGAACGCTTCCTGGAAGCCGAAGGGCACTGAGGCGCCTCAGTACCTCCTTTTGTTTACCGTCCGGCGGACTCTGGCCTTGATTCCCTTCAACAGGCGCTTTTCCGCTGGTTCCGCATGGTTGCCGTAAACTTCGTTTAGCCGGAGCAGCATCTGTTCCCGCCGCTACCGTTGCAGAAAATCATCAACTGCGAGTGCGAAAAACCGGCTGCGGCTCAATCCCATGCGTTTCGCGGTTTCGTCCGCTTGCTGCAATAGTTTATCGTCCACCGATATGGCGGTCTTCATGTGCTTACCATAATTCATACTTAACGGGCGTACCCTGATTTCGGCTGTTCGATTCCTCTACGGTCGATATTTGAATTATGATTATCGACCGACGCCAATTCGCTTTTCGCATCACACGGTCGAGCGGTTTCAGGCCACGCGGGATGGCTGCCGCAACTTCAGTCGCAGCGAAGCTTCACCATTTCCGCCATTTCCAGGCTCTGCGGCGTGTGCAGTTCTTCGAGGCCGGCGATGATGCCCGGGCGGTCGGCGCGAGGGCGGTTTTGGCTGGCTTTCCACTTTCCCTCCAGCCGCTCGATGGTCATTTCGATACCGACGATCGCCTTCGCCATCGCCTGCACATACTCTGCCGGCGCATCGGAAACGGCCCAGGGCTTTTCGAATGGCGCTTCGCTTTGTTTCGTCAGCGCGTTCAAGTGTTCGAGCAGCGCGTTCTCTTCGTCAAACAGCTTTGCGCGTCCCGACACATGGACCGCGGCATAGTTCCAGGTGGGAACGACCCGGCCGTGTTCTTTCTTGGCCGCATACCAGGACGGCGTGATGTAATGCTCAGGCCCGGAAAAGATGACCAGCACTGGGCTTTGCAGGCCGATACTTTTCCATTGCGGATTCGCCCGCGCCACATGGCAGCGCAGAACGCCTTGGGGCTCGATTTCGGGGTGCAGCACCATAGGCACATGCGTCGCTTCGAGACCGTCCGGACCGCTGGTGACGAGCGCCGCGAGCGGATGCTGCCGGATAAACTGGTGCAACACATCCAGCCGTGTTTCGGCGAAGTGCGCGGGTGTGTACATGAGATCAGCTTGCCACTTCCCGGATTTGCGCCGGATCCCGCGCGAGCGGTCACAAGCCGGATGACGCTGTAGAGTTGATCTGTATGGAACCGCTCGATGCCGTAGAAGTTCGTGCCATCGGCGCCCTGATCGAAAAAGAGGCGACCACGCCGGACTATTACCCGCTGTCGCTGAATGCACTGGTGAACGCGTGCAATCAGCGGTCGAATCGCGAACCGGTGGTGGATTATACCGAGGACGACGTATCCGAGGCGATTCTGCGATTGCGCGACAAGGGACTCGCGGCCGCGATTACCGGCGGCGGGCGCGTTACCAAATACGGCCAGCGGATCTCGGAAACTCTCAATCTCGGAAGGCGTGAACTCGCGATACTCTGCACGCTGCTATTGCGCGGCCCGCAAACTTTGGGAGAAATCAAAGACCGCAGCGAACGGATGCACGCCTTTGCGGATCTGGCCGAAACCGAACGCGTGTTGGAGAAGCTGGCCGAGTGGCCGGGCGGAAGTGTGGTTACGAAGCTCGCGCGGCGCCCCGGCCAGAAAGAAGCTCGTTATTCGCATTTGCTCGCAGGCGAACCCGCGGCGGCCGAAGCAACGATGGATTCTGCGCCCGCGGGATCTTCCCGTCTGGAGCGATTGGAGGAAGAAGTACGGCAGTTGCGCGCCGAGCTCAGCGAGTTGAAAAGCCGCCTCGACCGGCTGTCTTTGTAGCCTCCGCCTTCGCCAGCATCACCGCTGTCGCCGGGCCCATGGCGTCGTAATAGCGGTTGAACCGGCGGTCTTCCGCGGCGCGATCATACGGTTTCAAATTGTTTGCCCAGCGATAGCCGATGGGCTGGTACCAAAGTTCCGCCGCCACATGAAACGGGCCCGATGCATGGCCGAGCGCTACCGAATAGAGCACACGGTCGCTGCCGCCGCTAAAGTTCAAGTCTTTTGTGGCTCTGCCGATCACGGCGATATTGTTTCCCGCGGTTTGCTTATCGAAGCCGTCCGGCAGCAGCCGGTCGTCTTTCAGATAGCCGATGGCCGTCAGTAAGCCGGTGGTGACACCTCCGGCCGGAGTCTTCAGAATGTCTTCATAGATCTCCACCTGATCCGGGCGCGTGATTTTTGAATAGTAAGGTTCGAAGCGCGTCGGATCGGCATCGTTGGCATTGCCTTCAATTGAGCCATCTGGATGCAGTGCGCCCGATTCGAACACCGTACCTCCATTGCGGTCGCGCACCACGACATGCAGCCAGGCGCGGCGCGAAGGAAATGCCGTCGGCAGCTTATGCCCAGCAAGATTATCCACCTCGATCTCGGCCTCCAGCCGTCCCGCGTGGATGCCGATTCGATCGATGCGGACGCGTGCGGCTTGGCTCTCCAGAAAAGCAGCCGTTCCCTCGGCGGCCGCAGTCAACTCTTGCGGCAGCGCGCCCACGGCAAGCTCGCCGCGGTAGCGGTTCAGCATCTTCTGCAGAAAGAAATTTCCACCCACAAAAACATGCTGGTGCAATCCCTTCCGAGGCACGCCCAGAACGCGCGTGATCGGCGTCGGTTGCTTGACCAGCGGCATGTGGCAATCCTGACAGGTTTGCTTCTTGCGGTAATAATCGCTGTGCAGCCATTCGAGATACGGCATCTGTTCCGGTAATTCGCCTATCGCCTTGCCGCCCGGCCCGCGGGCCGTGGTGAACAGCGTGTGGCAGGTGGCGCAGAGCTTCGGATCGCGAATTTGAGACGCCTTCGTCGGACGGAACCCGCTGGTCGAGGTCCGCATAATGTGCCGGTTGCCTTCCACGATGTGGAACGGGCCGTATTCGGGATGCCGGTCCCTCGATTGCGGCGGATCAATCACAAACCCGCCGTTGTAGCTGGCACGAGTCCCCAGCTTTTCTTTCCCGATCTGATGGCAGACGGAGCAATCCACGCCGTCCTCCGCTTCGCGTCCTGCTTGCTTCGAGGCGTCGAACGGAAGATGCGAGAAGATCTGGCCCAGCCGGCCGTGCAGCTTCGCCTCATAGCGTGTGATCGGCATATGGCAGACGGAACACTCGTCCTCAATCGCCGCACGCGCCTTGGGATGATCGATCGTCTCCCGCCGCGCGCTCGCCTGCCAATAAGGATCGCGGGAGGAATTCGCCATCACGCTGGCGCGCCATTCGAAGC
>JBOGMI010000134.1:0-1343 GCA_050746645.1 Bryobacteraceae bacterium
ACGCTCGCCAAGCTGGGCGAGAGCGAAGCCGCGATCCAGGAGGTGACCGGCTACGGAGGCGATTCACCGTAATGAAATACGTGGATGAGTTCCGGGAGGCGGGGGCGATCCGCAAAGCCGCCGAAGAAATTCGGCGTCTGGCCGACCCGAAGCGGCATTACCGCTTTATGGAAGTGTGCGGCGGGCACACGCACGCGATTTATCGCTTCGGGGTGAAAGACCTGCTGCCGCCGAATATCGAACTGATTCACGGTCCCGGATGCCCGGTCTGCGTGCTGCCGATGGGGCGGATTGATGATGCGTTGTCCATCGCGCAAGATCCGAATGTCATCTTTACGGCGTTCGGCGACATGATGCGGGTTCCCGGAGCGCACGGCAGCCCGCTGGAACACAAGGCGCGCGGGATGGATGTCCGGATCGTGTACTCGCCCACGGACGCGTTGAAGCTGGCCCAGAGGAACCCGGAGCGGCAGGTGGTGTTCTTCGCCATCGGTTTTGAGACGACCGCTCCCTCGACCGCGCTAACGCTGATGCGGGCGAAGGCGCTGAACGTTGCCAATTTTTCGGTTTTTTGCAACCACGTGACGATCCTGCCGGCGATTCGCGCCATCCTCGATTCCCCGGATATGCGGATCGATGCGTTTATCGGGCCGGGGCACGTTTCGACGGTGATCGGGTGCCGTCCTTACGAATGGATCGTGCGCAACGAGCACAAACCGATCGTGATTTCGGGTTTCGAGCCGGTGGATCTGCTGCAAACGATCGGGATGTTGCTGCGGCAATTGAAAGCGGACCACGCGAAAGTGGAGAACCAGTATGGGCGCGTGGTGCCGTGGGAGGGAAATCGCGCGGCGCTGAAGGCGATGGCGGAAGTTTTTGAGCTGCGGCCTTATTTCGAATGGCGCGGGATGGGTTTCATTTCGCAATCGGCGCTACGCCTGCGGGCCGGTTATGCGGCTTGGGACGCCGAGCAGCGGTTTGAGGTACCTGGAGTGCGCGTGACCGATCCGAAGGCGGCGCAATGCGGAGAAGTGCTGAAAGGCGCGCTGAAGCCGGCACAGTGCAAGCTGTTCGGAAAGGAGTGCACGCCGGAGCATCCGATCGGCGCGCTGATGGTTTCTTCCGAAGGCTCTTGCGCGGCCTATTACAACTACGAATACCGCAAGGCGGCCCTAACCCATGTTGGCGCATCGGCCTGAGGCGAAAATCCGGTTTCGCGATTCGCAGATCGAGATGGCGCATGGGGCGGGCGGCAAGGCGAGCCGCCGGCTGATTGAGGGCTTGTTTGCGCCGCTGCTGTTTGGCGCGAATTCCGAGCCGCTGGGCGATGCTGCGCACGTTGC
>JBOGMI010000135.1:0-4459 GCA_050746645.1 Bryobacteraceae bacterium
CTTGCTCTCGCCATTTCTGGCCTGCTTGTAGGGATGATTTTTGGAGCTATACCTGGACTCTCGGTTGTCATGGCCGTTATTCTTCTTCTGCCGTTCTCGTACGGCTTGTCGGTCACCCAAGGTCTTATACTTCTCGCCGGCGCTTATTATGGAGGCGTCTTCGGTGGATCAATATCGGCTATTTTGTTGCGTATCCCCGGGGACTCAATCCACGTTCCACTCCTCTGGGAAAGCAGGGGACTTGTCCAGAAGGGGATGGGTGCGAGGGCAGTCGGTAGCGCCCTATACGGGGCAACTGTCGGGGGCTTTGCCGGGCTTCTCGTCCTGACCTTTCTCGGTCCACTGATCGCGCACGTTGCCCTTCAGTTCAGGTCACCAGAATACTTCGCCGTTGTTTTCTTCGGGCTAACCACTGTGGTTGCTTTAGGCAACGTGGGAGCCACGCGCAAAAAAGGTTCGCTCCGTTCGGCGGTGATCTCGTTACTCCTGGGTGTTTTCTTTGGGACGGTCGGTATCGATGGTACGTTTGCAGTTCCCAGATTTACTTTCGGCATTGGTTTTCTTAATGGCGGAATCGGGTTCACCGTTTTGTTGATCGGCGTTTATGCAATTGGCGAAGTGATTCTACGTTTTACGTCATCATTTCAAGGTTCCGGATTCTCGAGCCACGAACGAGTTAAGCCGCCGACATTCAAGGAAATGAAGCAACTGTGGCCGAGCCTCGGACGGGGGACATTGATAGGATCGGTAATTGGTATGATTCCCGCTGCAGGTGCGACCGTCGCGGCCTTCATATCGTACGGTATCGAGAGGCAGGTTTCGAAGGCTGGAAAATTGCTCGGCACCGGGCGATTGGAAGGGGTTGTAGCACCACAGACTGCGGCTAGCGCCACGGTCGGTGGGGCACTGACACCACTGTTGACACTCGGCATACCGGGGAGCGCGACGGATGCCGTGATACTCGGGGCATTTCTTCTCAAGGGTATTCAGCCTGGTCCCGGCTTATTCACACAGCAACATGACCTTGTCTACGCGATAATCGGTGCGCTGTTTCTATGTGTCGCATTCCTCGTAATCGCTACGTTTTTTCTCACCCCACTGTTCATGAAAGCGCTTGCCGCACCGCAGCCAATTGTGCTCGGGATAGTAATGGTCTTCGCTGTAGTCGGAGCATATGCACTTCAAAATAATTTCAACGACGTTATTCTTGCACTCGTGTTCGGCGTCGTGGGCTATCTGATGCGGATATATGACTATCCGATCGCGCCGTTGGTGCTCGGTATCATCTTGGGCCCGATCGCGGAAAGAACCTTCCTCACGTCGGTCATTGCCACACACAATTTCTTCATATTCTTTGAGGAGCCCATTGCACTTGCATTTATGGTTATTTCGGCGTTGGCCCTTACCATGCCTATATGGCAGGCAGCCGGCGCCCGGTACCGACGACGAAGGGAGGGGGGGCGTAGCAAAACGGCGACGAGTGAAGATGCGCCGACTGGGAGCGTAGAGTGACGACACGTTTTTGGTTCAACAATCAGCCCGTTTCGGGGCAAACGAGGATAGGAGGCGACACGATGAGTAAGTTTCCGAAAGACAAGCACACCCTGACTGAAGGTCTGGAGGATGGGCTGGATAGGCGGGGCTTTCTTCGACTGGCAGGCGCGTCGATGCTTGGTGTGGCGGCAAGTCCCATGATTGCGAGGTCTGCTGCTGCTGCATCGGTATCCGGGTCCGCAAAAGCAGGCGGTTATCCGACTCGACCTATCAACCTGATTTGCCCCTACGGCGCCGGAGGTGGCTCCGACCAGCTTGACAGGACAGTAAGTGCGTATGCAAAAAAGACCCTCGGAGTACCCATGCCGGTACAAAACGTCCCGGGAGGAGGCGGCGCAATTGGCCTCGCTAAACTTGCTGGATCGCCTCCCGACGGTTACACGATAGCGTCCCTTATTGCGGACAATGTTTGCTCGCTTGCGTTTGCGAAGCAACCTTGGAACATGGACCAGGTTACTGGAATTTGTCGGCTCATGAATGTACCGTCCTTCTACTTCTCGAATGCAAAGGGCAAGTTTAAAACTATCCAGGAAGTAATCGCTGCCGCCAAGGCCAAGCCTGGTGCGATCCGGGTCGGAACGGACGGTAGAAACTCGGTCGACGAGCTCACCTCACTGATAGTGGGAATGAAGGCTGGAGTCAAGTTCAGGCTTGTCCCATTTAGTAAACCCGCAGAACGCTACACGTCCCTTCTCAACGGAGAGGTGGATATTCTGTATGAGCAGGCTGGAGACGTAGCCCGGTACATCGAGTCGGGTCAATTCCGCCCGCTGGTAATCTTCAGCAAAACCAAGCTCGACCAGCTTCCGAAAGTCCCGACGTCAGAATCATTGGGCTGGCCGGTGTACTTTTCGCAGTATCGCGGGATCGTGGCGCCAGCGGGTACTCCGTCTGCTATACAGAAAACGCTGTTCGGCGCGCTTCAGGAGTGGGGCAAGTCGGACGCTTACAAAGCATTCATCAAGAAGCAATACATGACAGCGGATAGCTTCCAGGGGCCGGCGTTTTTCCGGAACGAAATCCAGGAAAACCTGAAGCAGTTTAAGAAGGCCATCAAGGAGACGGGCCTGGCGTGAGGCGAGGTGCGCGCCGAACGCCGTGTAGGCTGGCGGCGGCGCGGCCTGAGCCATAGGTTCTTACCGGACCTTGGCGCGTTGGATGAGTAGGCGAGGAGAGTTGTACCGGCAGCCCCTCGCCGGTGGCTTACGTCACTCTGTGAGAGCCGCGGGCAGGCAACTGCCTGCGGTCACCGCGTATTGCGTTTCACGTAGCCCGATGGGTTATGCTCAAGCCGAGTGATTTCTCCGATCTTTTCCGAACGTCGGGCTCGCTGGTATGGTCTTGCGATGTCAAAATAGGCCGATCGCATGGTAGATGGCAACCTCAATCGATTGAAAGATACCGTAACCCAAGGGGAGCGAAATATATACGACACGGACAAACAGGTAAGTGATTCCCAGGGAGCCTATTATGGCAATTGCAAGGGCCCAGAATGGGCGTCGGAATCCTCCTAAATAGATGAACAACAATAAGAAAACGAAACTGGCAATCAAGAAGCCAACGTAAAGAACGCCGAAGACGTACCCGACGGTGAGCGCCAGTGCAGCAATCAAGCGTAACGAAGGCCGCCCCAGATCGGTTTCTGACGCTTCTTCATGAGCAGGCTCAGCATCAGATCGTTCCGGTTCTTTGAGTCGTCGGCCCTCAGCGCAGGAAGCAAGTTGGTGGTCGTACGCCGAAGTATCATCCTGCAAAGGACCTGATGGAAGTGCCAGATCGGCCAAGTCATGGTCATGCGGCCTGCTAATTGTTCGAAGTGCGTCGCGGATTTCTGCTGCCCAATCGAGGACAGTACCAAGAGCCAGCAAAATTAGTACCGCACGCGGCCATGTCCAAGGGCCAACGATACCTCTATCGCCTTTTCCCAGAGGGGTCTGAGTCGTCCAGACGAGTAGCGCAACGCTCGCTACAAGGAGGAACAGCGAGAGCCAGAAGTTGCCACGCCGGATTAAGGTATGCGCCAACAGCGCCCTCTGGCTCGCGAGTTGATGGTCGTATTCCGGCATCAGCTAGTTCCTTCCCACGATCGGCTCGTCAAGTCCGCAAGTTGCGGACCATGTGTTTCGGCAGAAACGGCGAATTACAATATCACAGATTCCGGTCGTCACCGTTCCTGCCGCTACGGGACGGACAGGCTTGGTCAAACTCCATGGCGCATCCGCCGATGGTTACACCATCGAAGTACCGGCTACACTTTGGGCCTGTTCGCAGCACCTCATCTGCGCTTCAAACGGAGTGATTTCGTGTCGCCCGGTATCGTGATCCTGCAGCCCTCCGGCTTTTGCGTAAAAGATGACTTGCCGTGGCAAGTCTTATTTTTTTGAAGCCGTTCGACGTCGGCCCGTTCAAAGGAGTACTGGTTTCGGGCTCGCTTGACTACCACATCGCGATGTCGCACATCCACACCATTATGATGAAACCACGCCTGCGCAATAACAAGCTGCAAGGGGATTTTACGCGAGAACGCGCAAAAAATGTAAGCGGTTGCATCATATTGTGAAATTCGTTAATGTTCAGGTGCGGCGGCTTTCTTCTATACTGCTCTTGCAGCCCGTGAGCGAGTATCAGAACACACGTTCCGGGTCATTCACAGTAAACCGTTGGTTGATCAAACCACCATGGAGATGGGGGTTCAGATTGAAAATGTCCGATTCCAGCCCGCCACTGTTCTAGTGCAGTTGCCGGGCGTGCTGTTCCCGCTGGTTCGCCACCTGCTGCAACGGCGCAAACTCAAGCTTGCCGTGGCGCGGACCGCCGCGCAATCAGGAGGTTGATTCATGACCACACAGACTCTCGATGCACCCGCACGCAACAACACGGAATCCGTTTCCGGCGTCATCGCCGG
>JBOGMI010000136.1:0-1197 GCA_050746645.1 Bryobacteraceae bacterium
TAGGCCAGCGCTTCGCCTGGAATTTCCTGCTCCTCGGCCAGTTTCACCAATAACCGTTCGGCCCGGCGGCAAACGGTCCGGCAGACGTGCAGTTCCGCCTCCAGCCGGCTCCCTCCCGCCAGCACGAACGACCGTAGTGGCTCCAGTTCCGCATTCGCGCGATCCATCTCCTGCTCCAGCGCGTCAATTTCCGCCTGCGTCACGCGCGGCTGTTTCGGATGAACATCCTCGGGCAAGGTCGCCAAAATCGAACCCAAATTGAACAGTTCGTTCTGGATTCGCTTCAATTTCGCCTCGAACGGAGCGAGCAATTGGGTTCGAACGGCAAAATCGCGTGTACTCACCCGCGCCCCGCCTACGAACGCGTTCAGCTCGTCCAGCGTGCCGTAACATTCGATCCTCGCGTCGTCTTTCCGCACGCGCTGGCCGCCCACCAGCCGCGTTTCACCGGCATCGCCGGCGCGCGTATAGATCCGGTTCAACGCCAGCCGCGGTTCGTGAAAAGCTTGATTGTCCATAAGTGCTTTCTTCGAGTCAATCACAACGGTCGCAAAAATTTTCCCGGCCTCCCCGCGCTTTACCGGCGCCGCCTGCGCGCTCGCCCTGATCCGCTGCATGTTATTTTTCCGGCATGAAAGACGGAAAGCAAAAAGAATCGGTAGCCAAGCCGCTCTTGAAGAGCTTGGTAGACCGCAAAAAGACCAATTCGAAAATCGAAAAACCGTCTATCGGATCGAAACCGCTCAAACCTGCCGCCCTCTATCAGGACGCAGGCGGCGGCTACAACCCCGATTTCACCTTTCCACAAGAGTAGACGGCAAGGCAGACGATCCATTCCGTCGTCTGCCTTCATCCGCTACACTGATTCCTTCGGAGTGCCAAAACACACCAGTTACCGCGACGCCGGCGTCGATATCGACGAGGCAGAGCGCGCCGTCGCGCGCATCAAACGCTACGCTTCCAAAACCTTCAACGCGCAAGTCCTGACCTCCATCGGAAGCTTCGGCGCAGGCTTTTCGCTGCAGGGCTGGCGCGATCCGGTGCTGGTTAGTTCGGCCGACGGCGTCGGTACCAAGCTGAAAATCGCCTTCGCCAGCGGCCGCCACGACACCATCGGCGAAGACCTGGTGAACCATTGCGTCAACGACATCGCGGTGCAAGGCGCAAGGCCTCTCTTCTTTCTCGATTACTTCTCCA
>JBOGMI010000137.1:0-3561 GCA_050746645.1 Bryobacteraceae bacterium
CCCGCCGCGCCATCCACCTGCTTCTCCGCTACCCTGCCCGCCTTCACTTCATCGACGAGCGTTTTGTAGACGGCTCCGTTCGACAGATCGAAATCGACGCCGGCGGCCAGAGCCATCCGCGCCGCTCCGGCATTGTCCTCCGCGATGTGATGGAAGTTCACCAGCATCTCGAGCGCGCCGCCGTCGGAGGTGACGTATCCGTCGAATCCCCACTCTTCCCGCAACACGCGCGTGAGCAGCCAGCGATTGATGTGACAGGGAACGCCGCCTTGGATTTCGTTGTAAGCGGCCATGATGCTGGCTACATGACCTTCCTCGACGCAAGCTTTGTAAGCCGGAAAGAACGCTTCGCGCAGCACGCGTTCGGCGCAATTGCGCGGCGCATCGTTGCGGCCGCCTTCGGGTTGCCCATAGCCGACGAAATGTTTGAGTGTAGCGAGCGTATGGTGTTTGGAAACCGGAAACGCCTTGCCGCCCTGAAAGGCGCTCACCGCCGCCACACCCATTCTCGAAATCAGATACGGATCTTCACCCAGCGATTCTCCGACGCGCCCCCAACGCGGCTCGCGCCCGATGTGCACCACCGGCGCGAATAACTGCTTCACTCCGACCGCGGAGGCTTCGTGGGCCACCGCCGTGAATACCTGATGGATCAGATCCGGATCCCAGGTGCTCGCAAGGCCGATCGCCTGCGGAAAACTCGTGCTGCCGTTCTCCATAAAGCCGTGCAGACCTTCGCCAATGGAAAGCGCGGGAATCCCCAGCCGCGTTTTTTCTATTTGATAGCGCTGGATCGCATTGCGCAGCACGGCGCGGTCGTGAGCCGGCACGATTTGGGTAGTCGTCCCGCGTATTTTCCGGAGCGCATCCCGGTAATTTTGATCGTTATATTTACCGGTCGGATCGATCACGCCCCCATAGTGAAAGCCGCCGGAAATCTGTTCGACCTTCTCTTCGAGGGTCATGCGAGAGAGCAAATCCTCTACGCGCTGGGGAATGGGCAGTTTCGCATTCTTATAGGGCGCGTTCGCAACAGACTGGCTCGCTTGCTCCGCCCCATGGGCTGTCTGAAGCTCCGCCATCAGCGCGCCGGCCCCGGTTAAGGTGCGAGTGAATTCACGCCGGTTCATGATCTCTGGCCTCCTTAGAAAACCTCACGGCTTCTAAGATATCGTGCCCCCGTTTCATCAAAACGGCAAAGGTAGCTTAGGCGGCGTGTTTCAGGCCCAGGCGTTCGAGCAATGCAGAGGGATCGGGATCCCGGCCCATGAAGTCGCGGTAAAGCTGGGCCGGGTCTTCGCTGTCGCCGCGCTCGAGGATACGGCGCCGGTAATCGCGGCCGGTTTCTGTATTGAAAATGCCTTCGCGGCGAAAGCGCGTGAAAGCGTCGGCGTCGAGCACTTCGGCCCATTTATAGGAGTAATAGCCGGCGCCGTAGCCGACCGGGCTTGCAAACAAGTGTGTAAAGCCAGCGATCATGCCGTAATCGGGGGGCAGCGGCACGGGCGCGAACGCAGTAAAAATCCCGCGGGCGTAGTCCATCGCGTTGCCGTCGCGAGCCGGGTCATAGCTGCGATGCAGTTTTAAGTCGGTCATCGCAAGCCCTAACTGGCGCATCTGAGCGTTGGCGGCGCGGAAAGTGCGCGCACGGTGCATTTTTTCGAATAGTTCCTGTGGAATGGGCTCGCCGGTCTTGTGGTGGCGCGCAAAAATGTCCAATGCATCGCGCTCCATGCACCAGTTCTCCATGATCTGCGAAGGCAGTTCGACGAAATCCCAAGGCACGTTGGTTCCGGCCAGCGTGCGCACCGGAACCCGGCTCAGAATGTGATGCAGCAGATGGCCGAACTCGTGGAAGATGGTTTCCACTTCGTAATGGGTGAGCAGAGACGGTGCATCCTCGGCGGGCGGGGTAAGGTTGCCGCAAATCAGGCCGAGGTGCGGCCGCTCGTTTTCGGGATTCCCCGTGATTAGGGAATCCATCCAGGCGCCGCCCCGTTTGTTCTCGCGTGGAAACCAGTCGGCGTAAAAGCCGCCGAGTAACTGCCCCGCCCCGGCATCTAACACGCGGTAATATTTCACCGCCGCATCCCATGCCGGCAGGCCCGGTTCCTCTACCACGCGGATGTTCAGCAGGCGGCTAAAGATATCGAACATTCCCGCCACCACGCGATCCAACTGGAAATACGGCCGCAGCTCTTCCTCGTCGAAATCGAAGAGCGCCTTGCGCTGTTTTTCGGCCAGATAAGAGGTATCCCAAGGCTCGATTTTTTCGTATCCGAGGCCGCGGGCCATCTCCTCCAGGCTTTGGTTTTCCTGAAGAAAGAACGGCTCGGTCTTGCGGCGCAGATCTTCCACGAAGTTCTCCGCGCGCTCGCCCAGATGGGCCATGCGGTCTTCGAGCACCAAGTCGGCGAAATCGCGATAGCCGAGAAGTTTGGCCTTTTCGCGCCGCAGCCGCAGAGTCTCCTCGATCAGTTCGCGATTGTCGAATTCGCCCGAAACCGCCCGTGTGTTGTAAGCCTGCCAGAGATCGCGCCGGATCGCACGGTCGTCCAGATAGGTCATTACGGCCGTGTAACTGGGCGATTGCAGCGTGAAACGCCAGCCTTCCATGCCCTTGGACTTGGCGCTTTCCCGAGCCAGCGTGCGCGCCGATTCGGGCAGGCCGGCGAGTTTCGCCTCATCGGCAATGACCAGCTCGAAAGCGTTCGTCGCGTCGAGAACATTTTCGGAGAATTTCGTGGTTGCCTTCGTCAGCTCGATGTTGAACGCTTCGAGCTTTTTTTTGCCTTCCGGATCGAGATCGGCGCCGGAGCGGCGGAAGCTGGCGACGGTCTTCTCCAGAAAGCGCTGGTGAACCGGCGCAAGCTTTTCGGCTTCCCCGCTCTCGCTGACCGCTTTGATCGCCGACCAAAGATTGGCATCGAGCGGAATCGAGGTATAGAATGCGCTGACTGGCGGCTGCACGGCGTTATAGGCGGCGCGCAGAGCCGGGGTTGTGGCGACAGATTCCAAATGATGCGTCACCGCCATCGCATAATCGAGCGGGTCGCTCAGTTGGTCGAGACTGAGCAGAATATCGTTGTAAGTGCGCGGCACGTTCGGGTTGCCGAGATCGCGTAAACGCTGCCGCAGCCGTTCCAAAAGCAGTTCGATCGCGGGCTCTACCTGCTCCGCGTGGATCGCCGCGAAGTCGATCGGAAACTGCTCAACCAGCAGAGGATTTTCGGTATTTGCTTGCTTCATGAAACCAGGGGGCGCTCACCAAACGCGGCAGGGATGTACGACATGCATCTTATCTCCGGTCTTGCAGTCGAAAGCTTTGCTGAATTGCGGATCATTCGAGACCACTCCATTCACGCGAAACCGGGGCATGGAGTGCGGGTCGGTCTGCGCCAACAGTCGTGCATACTGGGGCCGCATGTTTTGGCACCAGATCTGCGCATAAGCCAGGAAAAACTGCTGCGCTTGGGTGAATCCGTCGGTTTTTTTCTCCACCGGAATTTCCTTTTGTGCCAGATCGGCCATTAGCGCCATATAGGCAAGCCGGACGCCGCC
>JBOGMI010000138.1:0-4172 GCA_050746645.1 Bryobacteraceae bacterium
TTCTAGAAGCGCTTCCTTCCAAGGAATGGAGAGGCCGGTATCCCGGTCGCGCGCGAGCAGTTGCAGGAAACGCTTATGCACGATCGCGTGCGTAACCGGCTGAAGAGAACCGGCGACGATCTCTTCCTCCTTATATATCGGTTGTGGCTGGCTGCTCATGGAACGATCACCGTCGCTGCAAACGGGGAAGCGTCTTGGGCGGGGAGAAGCAGACGGACGATCAAAGGAGAGCGTTCCTGTCCTGGAAGCCGCACACCCACAATTCCGGTACAGCTTGCGCCGGGTGCAAGCGACGTCGTGATCGATTCCCGCAACAGGAGCGGCAATGCGGATCCGCCTTGTCCGGGCAATGTGGCGGCGCGTTGCGGTGCGATCTGCATTGGCTGACCGGCATGAAGGAAAGAGGGGGAATTCGCAATCGGCGTGGCGGAAACGCGCGGCGGTTCCGCGAGCGTGAGATTCTTTTTGCTGTTATTGCGAATCACATAGCGGAGATATAAACGATCCTGCTCGCGGTACACATCGCGAACCGATACGGATGCCCGGTGCTTGGGCGGCTTACGGCGCCCATCGACTGCGCGGGCGCGTAGCAGGAAGTCTGCCGGAATCTGTTCGGCCGCAGAGTGCGGAGATATCGATGGACGCGGCGGATCCGGAGGAGCGGCCAGCCGTGTATCGACGGACACGTCCATACTGCCGATACTCGAGAATGCCGGCAGTAATTCATAGACGACCCGTCCGCGCTGGGTCCAGACAAAGAGGTTCGTTGCTTCGCCCGGCTGGGTGGGATACACAAATACGGTCCGATCGCGCCACTCTATATGGAAGGCGCTGCTCTCGGCCGCTACTTTTTCGATCGGATTGTCGAGATCGATCACCGTCAGGTGACCCACCGCCGTATGGACCGGAATCAGGACACCGGGCTTTGCCGCGACGGTAATCATCTTCTGTCCGTAAAGGGTGCTCAGAAAGAACAACCCGCACCAAAGGTAGCGTGGCACGCCTTCGTTCTCCGTTCGATAAAGTGCGTTCCGGAACACTCCCCGAGGGAAGCGTTCCGGAACCATGGTCATCGGTTATAGGTTGGGAGAGCCCACAGCAACCGCAGACCACGGCCGCTCGGGAGCGCTCTCCAAAAATTGCTGCAAGTCTTGCACGGATTGAATGGTCCGCCGGCTCTGTGGATCGTGCTCCACATACACCGCGAACCGCTCTCCGTACTTGTCCACGCAGCGCTTGAGGAATCTCCTTCTCTCCTCCAGCGTGCGCAGTATCGTTCCGTGACAGAGAGCCGGCCTTTGCGCGATATCGGCAAAGACGGCTTCTCCGTTACGAATCTCTCCCGAGCCGGCATGCATCGCGAAGCGCTGCACTCGTTTTACGGGAGTTTCGTCCATCCAGATCCTGCCGGCGTCGATGCGGAACAGGAAGATTAGTTTTTCTTGCCGCGACCCGTCGGAGGCGGAATACGGCTCGACGAGAAAGACGTTGCCGCCTTCGTCGTACCGGATCTCGCCGTCCGGGAGTTCGGAGATCTGCAGGCGCACCGGCTGACCGCCGGTGCGCTCGACGACGATATCGAGCAGTTCCTGGGGGAAGGCTTGATAAAACAGAGCGCCGGTGGCCTTTTCGTGCTTCGATTGCGTGACAATCGACCACAGCGCTTTGGCCCAGCCGCGCCGGTTCTCAGTCTTGCCCTTCGCCCAAAGCTGAATCGTGAGATAGAAATTGCGGAGCTCCGCCTTCGACCGCTCCTCCTCCGCTTTCACGGCGGCCTTGGCCCGGTCGAGCCGGCGGGCGGCTGCGCGTTGCTGCTGGCGGTCTTCGAACGTCAGTTCGGTTTTCTGTTTGTAGTACTCCCGAGCCTTCTCGAACTCCTGCTGCGCCGTTGCGAGTTGCTGCCGCACAGTTTCCGAGCGCTCGCGGTTCTGCTTGCACAGCGCGCGATACGCTTCGTTCTTTTCGCGGCACTCTTCGAACATCTCCCGCGTGAACCCGGCCCCGCGCATCAGTCCTGCGAACTCATGCAGCGGAGTAGTCCTTTGGAAGAGGCTCTGAATATCGGGCCGGATGGCGTTATATAACCGCCCGGCGATATCGTTGCCGCCGGCGGTCCCGATTTTGAACGGCATCTCGCTCACCCGTTCCGCACGTTTAGCGGCCAGCCATTCGAGCCGCGGAAGCTCCTTCTGGATTTCCCGCAGCCGCTTGTATTGGACCGTGACGTCGTGCTTCAAGGCGTCGAGTGCGTCCTGTAAGTGATCCGAGAGCTCTTCGGCCAGGTCGAACCGGCTTGCCGCAAGAGCCGCCGTGGTCATATCCGTGATCCATCCGATGACATTGCCTTTAGCTTCCATCGCCACTTCGGCGAGGTTCCACCAAGGCGCTTTCGGACGGGCTTTCTTGTTCTTCGCGCGCGCCTCGACGTGCATCCGCTCTCTGCTCTCAACGAACAAAGGAAACCGGTTGCCCGGGATTACGCAAATGCAGTCGAAGTCGAAGTCCCCGCCGTTTTCCGCAGCCTTTTGGCTGTGCATCGCGAACGTGCCCTCGACAAAGAGTTGCTGGTCGGCGATGTCTGCGACCGCAGCCGCATCGAGCGCGACACCCCGCTCCGCAAAATGCTTCGCCAGGTGTTTGACCGATTCGCTGCGGGACAGGCGGGTAAACGGTAAGAGGTCCGCTTTCTTCCGTACGGGAAAGCGCACCTCCAGTCCCCGTTCCGATTCGAGCGCGCCGATGGCGGAGTCCCGCGGGATCCAATCGGCGGCCCAGTGCAACACATTGTCGTGCAGAAACAGGACGCCGTCGTCCATCAACGCGAACGCCGGGAGTTTGAACAACCCCGCGGTGCAGGCTTTGAACGCCCAGCGCGCGAGCAGTTTTTCGAGACGGCCTTGCACATACGGCATGGTCAGAGACCATCCGCTGCGATCCGCCTTCAGCAGTGCTTCGGCCAGCGAGGTCTCGAAGGAGCTGAACTCGGTTTGCTCGTTGTCCACGGGAGACTGCTGCGCTGCGGAGGACCCGATCGAGGCAAGCAGCAGCGAATAGTCGCCCTGCAAAGCGCTCTGGATGACACGCTGCACTTCGATCCGGGCTGCCGGAACAATCTCTTTTTCGAGAGATGCTTCCGTGGCATGCTGGATCAACGTGTAGCTGGATTTGTACTCCATGCCGGGCCGGGAGAAGCCGCGGATGCCGAGCACCAGCGGTCCTTGAAACAGCCGGGCATGAAGCGAGGGATTCCAAAGACGGAATCGCCAGCGCGTCGAATCGATCAGGCTGAGATCGGTCTTCGGTTTGGTGCTGCTCTTGGGGAGAACAATGTCGGCGCCGGCGGCTTCCGCCACAGCGTCGCTCATTACTTTGAAGCAGCCTTTGGCCTGGATGCCGTCGATTGCCAGCCGGAACTGATAGAACCGGCCGGCGGGAAGCTCCAGCTTTTGGAACAGACGTTCGGAGATCCAGCCGCGGCAGTCGTTGGTACCGAGTTCGAGATCCTCGACCACCAGCACGCGGGCGTGCTCTTCGGCGATTCGGGTGCGGCAGTCGCTCACCAGGATGCCGAAATACGTGATGGCAGCTTGCGGCCAGTTGCCAAAGCGCTTGGCGATTTGCTGCTCGTGCTTGCGATCGACGGCATAAAAAATGCCGTCCTTGGCGCTTGAACCGGCTCCGATGAGGCGGTATTCGACTCCCTCGACAGTAAAACTGCTGAGAGCGTCTTTGACCTTCTCGATCTCGACTTCGTCGAGGGAGAAAGTTGGTACTGTGACACGGGCCACCTGGACTTCGGGATAGAGGCGATGGAGCAGCGTATTGATCAACTGTCCTTCGCGATCGATCTTTGGCAGCCGTTTCACTACGTTTCCTTCTTCCGTAATCTCGACATTGATTACCGGCAAAATCTGATTCTTCATGACGATCGTTCCTTTCGTGTGTTTGGTTGGTGTTGAAAAACACCGGCGCATAGCACACCGGAAAGAAAGCCATGAGAATGGTCTTCCCTCAGGGGGGTGCCTGCGCCGGAAAAGAAAACAAACGTTTCGCTTCCGGCAAAGGGCTCCCGGAGGAAGCCATGTCCGTATGCGGCCGATCGCTGTCCCCGAAAGGACTGCGATCGGGGAAAACTTACCGGCTCCGAAGATCCGGCAAGCGTTATTGGTGGA
>JBOGMI010000139.1:0-5381 GCA_050746645.1 Bryobacteraceae bacterium
GCGGAGGATTGCCAACCTTGTCCTGACTCACGACGTGGTCGAGTTCCACCGGCCGCATCGCATTGAATGCAAGCTGCGTCAGCGCGCCGCCGTCTAGTTTAGGGGCGCTCGTCATCACGTAACGGAAGGTGAAATCGCCGCCTTGGCCCGCGCGGTAGTTGGTGTGCCAGTAGTTGTTCATGATGTAGGAGAACATCGTGCCGCTTTTGGGCTGGAACGTGCCAGGCCACGTGCCGCGATTGATGTCCCCGAAGGATGCCAGCGGGGCATCGATGGGTACGATTCCTACGGCGACATTCGCATCGTGCGCCGCCATCCAGTGCTGGATTGTGAACCACTCCAGGCTGCCGCCTTTCATGATGTCGTGCGCCGGATCGATCCACGCCTGTTGCGTAGCAAACTCAAAATGGGGGCTGGAAAGAGCGACTGGAAACGCGAAGTAGACCCCTTCTTTTCTTGTTGTGTATTTCTTGTTTAAGTGATACACAAATTCAATCTTTTTTTCGCTGTTGAAGAGAAGAATATCGGTTTCTATGTCCGGAGTATTGTAGGCCGAGCTTTTTAAATGGATGGATTCTCCCCAGGGCAACTTGTCGAAGCCCAAATATTGGCCATTAGTTGAGGAATGAATGATCAAATGAGCCGGAGGAAGCGAACGGAAGGGGTTGATGATTTGCGTGTTCCCGTCCCCTCCTGTCACGTATAAATATTGGCCGAATTTGTACGGGCTATGCATATCGACCAGCTCGCGCCCCAATTTCTTGTCGTAAATGCTATCCACGGATCCCGTGGACGGATCGACCTTAATCCGGTAGAAGGCATTTTCAATAGTTGTCTCATTGGAATGCATCTGCGGAGTTGGTTGGTTTCCTTTCGAAATCCGGAAGCACTTGTAACCGGCCGGAGGCAGATTCTTCGCGATGAAGCGCACATGCATGAACCCTTCCTTCTTGTACATCACCTCAAAGGGGACGCTTTTATTAGTAGTCAGATCCGTCAACTGACGGTGTTCGGGCAAGTCCGTCTCGACAACCGCATCCCTGGGCCAGCTCAAAGGATTGAACACGACCAGCATGCCGGCGGGTACGTGAATTTCATTGGCCAATTGACTCAAAGAGCGGTTCGTTACATCTTCGATTTCCAGCGACGCACGATCCGCGCGGCTATCCTTGACACGCAGTTGCTTGACTGCCTCCTCCGAATCCGGCTGCGAGATCGAATTGTAGGAGGCCCAGGTGTGCTCTGCGAATAGTACGATATTTTTCCATATGTCGTCGAAAAGTCCGGCAGGCGGGTTGAGGTTGGGGTTTATCGAATGAGTAACGGACGAAAGAACTTCAGCGGCTGGAGCGCTGTTTTGATTTGCCCGGTCCTCCGCCGTATAGTAAGCGTCACTGCCCACTCCATCTTCCCAATAGGGGCCACCGTCCAATTTGTAGGTTGGCAGGTTGTGAGCATGTTTGGACAAATAAGAAAAGAAGTCGGGAAAGGTAGCGTACTTCAATTTTGGATAAGCGTACTGTCTATCCCACTGGTTCGCGAAAGTGGCCGTCGATGGAAACAGATCGGTATTCTCGACCTGAGTGCCATAAAGCAGCGCCACATGAAGTTTGTAGGTGGGTTTCGAGTATGCCTGAAGAAAAATGGGCAGCGACTCACGGATGGCATTCAGCTCCGGCGGTAAACCGAACGTAGTCTGGACCTGCAAGTAGCTACGAGAGTACCAAAAGAGGACCTTTTTTCCATCCGGACCTTCCCACCAAAATGGCGACAGCTCGTTCCAATGTTTAAAAGAAAAAATCGGCGCCCGATCGTTATTAGATGCAGCTACCCAGTATTTGATACCGCTGCTGGCGAGAACCGACGGATAGCTCCCCGAGTACGTGGGCACATCGGTGATGTTTGCGTAATTGAAGGGCAGCCCGTACTTTAGAGATATCCTTTTAGAAGGATAGAGGGAGCGATAAAGCGTTTCGAGCGAAGCATAGCCAGTCAGCAGATTGCAGTTTTGCGCCGGCATCGCCATCTTCCCGCTGCGAATCAGGTTGAGAATATCCTCTCTGACCGGCTTTGGGCGCGTATGGAGCAACTGCTGCAGATCCCAGGAGCCGTCCATCGAGAATCGAAAATTCGGATGTTCCTGAATCAATTTGGCGGCCTGCGTGAGAACCCGGGCCTGCGTCTCCGCCACCTTACCTTGGTAATCCGTGTATCCGACGTCCAAATGGGTATGCGGTACCACGAAGATGGTCCATTTGCGCTGCGCAGTCAAACTCACGGGAAAGCTATGCCGCCGGCCGGCGAGCACTACCAATTTGCCCTGGGCAGCGCCGGTCCACTCGGAAACTTCGAAATCCAGGCGTTCTTCCCCGAAAGCTTCATTGCCGTGAATCGCAGCCGAGTAGCGCTTACCGGAGAGATTCAGTTCCGCCTTGCCCGCCCTCGGTGCGCGGTTGAACCGGACGAACGCCTCGACCACCTCCGCCAACGCCGAACCCTGCCGGCGGTAGAAGATTGTTGGTTGGACCTTCGCGGTTACCGCATTCTTGTTGAACTGTTTTGCACCGTCGTGGCTCAGGCTGAGGGCATCGTAGGTAATTCCGGAATATCGTGGCTGATCCGTAGACGATTTCGGCTTATCCACACAGGTGATGGTGAGGCTATTCTCCCCGCGCTTCAAGAACGTGGAAGGAAATTCTATATTGATCGTGCTCTGTGATTCATGAGGATTGCTCAAGTCGATACGGGAATAGCTGAGCTTTGGGTGGAGGAAGAAGATTCCCGTATGACCGTTCACGCCAATCCGCAGTGCCGGCACTCGGGGGCGGTCAATTAAGGCCGCGATTTTTAGGGTATAAAGGCCTTTGGTGGAGTCGAGCGCAAAGGAGATCGTGTAAGTCTGGTTGACCTGCTGATTGCGCGGCCAGTCATTCTTCGCAAGGCTCTTTCCGATTTGGAAGCTAACCGGGCGCTTCGGATTGCCTGCCAATTCAAATGGCGATTGATCGAACTTGCCGATCCGCCAGACAGTCTGGCTTTGAGCTTGTGCGCTCAGCAGCGGGAGGAACACCATCGCCGGGGCGCAGAATCCAATGAAATAGCGCATTGTTTCCTTTCACATAATGCCGTATCTAGCGAACGCCTCCACTGCGCTGCTGCCTTCCTGGAGCGCTCGCTTGACCAGTTTCTCGCCGCGTGCCTTTTCCAAGGCTTTCGTGAAGACTTCGATTTCGGCGCTTCTCGGCACACAGCACACGCCATCAATATCGCCAAAGAGAATGTCACCCGGCCTCACGAGAACCCCGCCGATCTCAATTGGGATTCGAAAATCGACGACTTTATAGCGCGGGGCCGAGTCTTGACCGTAACTACCCCAGGAAAATGTGGGGAACTTCAGATGGAGAACACCGCGTGTATCGCGGCTGTAACCATTGAGCACCGCGCCGGCGGCTCCCAGTTTCAGCGCGCGAGTGGACATCATCTCGCCCCAAAGCGCATGTCGGGGAGAGGAGCCGGTATTCACGTAGATTTCATTCGATTTCAGATCGTCGAGCGCCTCCAACATGAGGCCAAACGGCTTTTCCATCAATTGATTGGCGCTTCCGGCGACTCTCTCCTGGAACACATCGACCGAAAGAACCGGCATGGCGCGGCCAATCAAGACCATTTCCCCGCTCAGCGGCCGAATGGCTGGCGGGAGGAACTGATGCAGCAAGCCCAATTTGTCCATCACATCGCCGACAACCGAGGTGAATAGCTCCCGCCGCGCGATTGCGAATAGTTCCTCGTCGTCCTTCCAAAGATTCATTTGCGAGGCCGGTCTCTCTTACGCCGAGTCTTTATGATATACGGTGTTTTCGGTTGTCAACAAAATTTAGGAGCGAAAGCATGGATCGGCGTGAATTTTTGAAGGGAATGACAGTTGCCTCTTTAGCACCTACGGCGGGAATGGGAGCCGAGGCTGAGAAAGGGAGGTCGAGTGTCGCGACGGTTTACGTCTTGACCATGTGCCATCTCGATATCGGTTTTACGGATACTGAGCGAGATGTTCTGCTTACCTATTTCGATGAGTACATTCCTCGCGCGATCCGGCTAGCCGAAACTTTGCGCCGCTCGCCAGGCGAGGAACGCTATGTCTGGACTCTTGCCTCATGGATGATCTATCAATATCTGGAACAGGCTTCGTCCAAGGACCGCAAACGCATGGAAAACGCTCTCGCATCCGGCGACATTGCCTGGCATGCGATGCCGTTCACCTGGCAAACGGAAATGCTGGATCGCTCTTTGATCGCGGCCGTTTTGAAGCTTTCCGCAAGTTTGGATCGCCGCTTCGGGAAAAAGACCATCGCCGGCAAATTGACGGATGTTCCGGGTCACACGCGAGGATTGATTGCTCCTTGCGCCGAAGCCGGGATCGAGTTTCTCGATATCGGAGTGAACAGCGGCTGTCAATCACCCGCGGTGCCATTCCTAAAGGGGAACCAGCCCGCCATTTCTAACATCGCCATTCGCGAGACCTCTTCCGATTCGCCGTTCGAAGAACACGCCCATCTTTTCAACTGGCGCAATCCAAAGGGTGAGCAGATCATGGTGCTCTATCATCCTTTGGGATATGGAAGTACGGTGGCCATTCCGGGAACGGATATCGCGGTTTCCGTCCGGGTCGCCATCGATAACTCCGGCCCCCACTCTCCCGAGCAAATAAAGACCTATTACGCCGAGCTGCACCGCTATTTCCCGGATGCGAAAATCGTCGCCACGGATCTGAGCGCCATCGCGGCCGCGCTGCAAGATACACGACCACGCCTGCCTGTAGTCACACAAGAAATCGGCGACACCTGGATTTATGGGCCTGCAAGCGATCCAGGAAAAGTAGCCCGATACCGCGAGCTGTGCCGGCTACGCCGGGAATGGCTCTCCCAAAAGAAGCTCGGCTTAGGCGAAGGAACCGACCTTGCATTCGCGTCGAGGTTGATCTTGATGCCGGAGCACAACTGGGGGCTTAGCACCGGCAAGTATCTTCCGAATCACCGGATCTATTCGCCCGCGCAGCTTCGCGAAGCCCGAATTATCAACCCCGAATTTCAAAAGATGGACGATGAGTGGACCGCGAAGCGCCGCAATATAGAGATTGCCGTAGCGACGCTTCCCGCCGCTCTGCGGAAAGAGGCAACCGAGCGTTTGCGAGCGCTGACGCCGATTCCGCCGGATAGACAAGACCTGAAAAAGCTTACGTCCGGACAGGAGTTGCAAACCGCGAATTTTGTGCTTGCGCTCGATGCGGCGCACGGAGCCATCGTAAAGCTGAAGGACAAAAGAACAGGCCGTGAGTGGGCCACCTCAAAGCACCCGCTGGCTCTCTTCCGCTATCAAACATTCAC
>JBOGMI010000140.1:0-2668 GCA_050746645.1 Bryobacteraceae bacterium
ATCTTGTGAAACACGATCCCAAAGGAGGATGGAGCGAGTTCGTGGCCAACGGCAAGCCGGTCTGGCGCCGCATCGTTGTTGCGGGCCATTCGCAAGGCTCCGGGCACGCCGCTTATATTGGAAAACTCTTCCGGGTAGACCGGGTGCTGATGTTCTCCGGCCCGCAGGATTACATGGACGACCTTCACAAACCGGCGCCCTGGCAGGCCCGCAAGAGCGCTACACCCCCGTCCCGATTTTTCGCATTCCTGAACCTGAAGGACCCGTTCAATGTGCATCATCAGATCGCGAATTGCATGCTGCTGATGCATATGTCGGAACCGGAAACGCTCATGGTGAAGCCGGGCGAGGTCATCCACGGCTACCATCAGATCCTGATCAATAATTTCCCCACCAAACGGCATCATGGCTCCACGCTCTTCCCGCAATTTAAAAATGTCTGGAAATACATGGCCACGACAAAAATCGAATGACTGACTGCCGCCTGCCGCGACATTTGGCGCTATAATGTACGTCAATATGGCGAGCGAGATCCAGGCTGTCATTGAGCAGTTGGGCGGAGAGCAAGTGTTTGGACACAGTCTTCGAACTCCGGCCGATCTGGAGAGCGCGATTCGTGCGGGTTTCCCGCACTCGGTTCTGCTGCAACTGATGCAAGCCACTGACATCTCGCTCAAGGAACTTGCGGCCATCCTCGATCTCTCCCCGCGAAGTTTGCAAAGGCGGCGGCGCGCAGGCCGTCTGGACCGGGTGGAATCGGACCGGCTCTATCGTTTTGCACGGACCGTCGCTCTGGCAACGCGATACATCGGCGACACGGAAGCGGCGATGCGCTGGCTCAAACATCCGAATCGCGCACTGGGCGGCAAGGTTCCGCTTGAATCGATTGACACCGAGCTCGGAGCAAGAGCGGTCGAGAACGTCCTCGGGAGAATCGCCTACGGCGGCGTGAGTTGAGGGTTTATCGGATTCTCCGCCGCGCCTATTCGAAGACCCCGCTGGATGGAGAAGGCGCGTACCGTTTCGGCGGCCGCTGGTCAAGCCCGGGTATCCGCGTTGCCTACGTGTCCGAGCACCTCTCGTTGGCAATGCTCGAATATTTGGTTCATATCGAGCCGGGCGATCTGCCGAAAGACCTGGTTGTGGCTGCGGCTGAGATTCCGGGCGGTATCCCACGCGCCTCGGTGAACCCATCTGAGCTGCCGCCGAACTGGCGGCAGACGCCTCCTCCCCCGGCCATTGCAGCTCTTGGAGATGCGTTTGTACGCCGTGGCCGCGCCGCTATTCTCGGTGTTCCTTCTGCCCTGGCTCCGATTGAGTCGAATTGGCTGATCAACCCGGCACATCCGGCTTTTTCCCGGATTCGACTCCTGCCCGCGGAAACCTTTCAGTACGATTTCCGAATCCTCCGCCCTCGCTAGGATTACGCCCACATTCCTCCACTTATAATGTCCTGTGAGTGAAAGCTGTCTGGGTCTGCTTGCTGGGTCTCTCTGCCGCCGCTTTGCTGCAGGCGCAGACTGCTGCCCAGTGGGCCGCGCAGGCCGAGCAGTTGATCCGCCAGGGAGACCAGCCGGGCGCGCTGCGGGATTTGGCGCAGGCATCGAAGGCGCGTCCGCAATCGGCTGCTTCAGAAGACCGCATCGGTTTTCTGCTGGCCGTGCTGCACCAGTCGGCCGATGAGGCGATCGCACATTTCCGCAAAGCGATTGCGCTCGATCCGAGCTACGCGGCGGCGCACTTCCATCTGGGGGCGGTGCTCATGATTGCGAAACAGCCCGAGTCCGGATTATCGGAGCTGCGAAAAGCGGCGAAGCTTGCGCCGGGTGTCTTCGAGTATCAATACAAGCTCGGCAGCGCATTGCAAACGAAAGGCGATCTGGCCGGCGCGGCGAAAGCCTACGGACGCGCGGTAGCTCTGAAGCCTGACAACGACAAGCTGCGGAACCAATATGCGTACTTGCTCATTGCGACGCGCCAGGCCCGGCGCGGCATCGAGGAATCCAAAAAAGTGCTGGCGCATCAGCCATCGAACGTGGCCGCGCTGATGGACATCGGCTACGCCTACCTGCAAACGGGCGATTCGGATCGCGCGGACAAAACATACCGGCGGCTGCTGGCGGCCAATCCGAAATCTGCGGCTGCGCACTACGATCTCGGTCTCGCACTCAAAATGAAAGATGCGCTCGCTCCGGCTAAGGCCGAACTGCAAACCGCAATCCGGCTCGATCCCTCCTTCGCCCAGGCTTATTATTCGCTCGGCATCATCGATTGGCAGGACGGCAATTTCCCCGGCGCGATCAAGCAGATGCGCGCCGCGCTCCGAATCAACGGGAAGTACGCTCAGGCGCATTACATGCTGGGCATCGTGCTGAAGCAAACCGGCGATCTTGATGACGCGCTCGCGCAATTGAAAGAAGCGATCCGGCTCGATCCATCGCGGCCCGGCCCGTATAACACGATCGGCGAGATTTTGAGCATCCAAGGCGACAAGCAGGGCAGTAAGGAAGCGTTTGCGGCGGGTGCACGGCTGAAACATCAAGCCGACGCGCAGCTTGCCCACACCCTCGACCGCGGCATGCGCGGCGGCGAGATCTTGAAGCCGGTGATCTCCGCCCCCCGGTAATCATGTTTTCCCGCCGGACATTTGTAAAATCCTTGTGCGCGA
>JBOGMI010000141.1:0-2507 GCA_050746645.1 Bryobacteraceae bacterium
GTTTCAATCTCTTCGGCGATCCGCTGGTCTGCACCCCGCGCGATGCGGTGCGCAGTTTTTATTCCTCGGGCATCGACGCACTGTTTGCCGGCAATTTCTGGCTGGAGAAGTAGCAGGATTCTCAGCATCGCCCTTCGATATGATCTCTCGTGAAGTGGTGCACACCCGTGGGATCGTCCGCGGTAAAGGCGGCGGTTCCGGCTGCGGCCGGCCAGCTGTCATCCGCTCGATGCGGCTCGCGTTTTTTACTAAAGAACGGATACCCAAATTGCGTACACTCTTGAAACTGAGCCCCGAGCCGTAAGCGAGGTCTGCCTCATCTGGTCGCTTGCGCCCCCGGCTCCGATTCGGTTCTTTCAATTCAGAGATGCAGCACGTTCAGCCGCTTAGGTGAACAGCATTGGCCCTAGCCCGGAACGCCTGATCGCGAATACGCGGGTCTCCCATTTACGCGCCGAAGTGGTGTTTTAAGTAGTTGTAACTCTTCCGCAAAGCGGAAATCGGATCGTCCGGCGTGTGATCCTGCTCAACGAAGTAATGCTTCACGCCGGCGCTGTCGGCAGCCTTCAGCACGGCGGGATAGGGTCAATAGTCCGAGGTTAGCATTCGTCATCCGCGGCTTGGCGCGGACGTCGTGCCCCCGACCGATTCCTCGCGCATCTCGGATATCATCTTTGAGGTACCCGAATGACAACTAAAGGCAAAGTAAAAGTCGGGATCATCGGATCCGGGTTCGAAGCCGATATCCATGCTGCTTCATTTCAAATCATGCCGGACGAAGCGGAGGTCGTCGCGGTCGCCTCGCCCACGCCGGGCAACGCCGAACAACTCGCCCGCAAGTACGGCATCAAACGAGTGTTCCTCGATTACCGCGAAATGCTCAAAGAGCCGGACATCGAGATGGTCACCATCACCGCTCCCAACCGCCTGCACGCTCAGATGACCATCGACATCGCAAACGCCGGCAAACACGTCGTCTGCGAGAAGCCGCTCTGCATGACGCTGGCCGAGGCCGATGAAATGATCGACGTCTGCAAGCGGAAAGGCGTGATCCTCGGCTACGCGGAAGAGCTTTTCTTCACACCGAAGTACGTCAAGGCCAAGGAAATGGCGGACCAGGGAGGATTCGGCAAAATACATGTCGTCAAACAGAGTGAAAAGCATTTCGGCCCGCACAGCGCATGGTTTTGGGACATCCAGCAAGCCGGAGGGGGAGCATTGATGGATCTCGGCTGCCACGGGATCGCGTTTTGCTATTGGTTCCTCGGCCGCCGTCCCATCAAGACCATCTATGCCCAACTCGGAACCTACGTCCACAAAGACAAAACGAAGGCCGACGACGAGGCCATCTGCATCGTCGAGTTTGAAGACGACGCCATCGGAATCGTCGAATGCAGTTGGGCCAAGCGCGGCGGCATGTTCGATAAAACCGAAATCTACGGCGAGGGCGGCGTTATCTATGCCGACCTGCTCATGGGCAATGCGCTCCCGACTTACAGCGAATACGGTTTTGGCTACGCGGTAGAAAAAGCTCCGAGCACCGTCGGTTGGAGTTATCCGGTCTTCGAAGAACACTGGAACTACGGCATACCTCAAGAGATGCGCCATTTCGCGCGCTGCGTCAGAGGCAAGGAGACCCTGCAAGCCGGCGGAGAGGACGGACGCGTCGTCATGCAGGCGCTTTACGCCGCTTATGCTTCCGCCGGCCAAGCCCGCAAGATCGAGATGCCTTACCAACCGCGCCGCAACAAGCCGATAGACGAGTGGCTCACACCGCGCACCAGGTAATGGCGCACCCCATACTGTGTGTCGACATCGGCGGCACCTCCACGAAGGCCGCGATTCTGGAGCCGGGCGGTCAGTTGAACTTCATTCATTCCATTGACACCGTTCCCGGTGTGGAACGCTATTTCGGGGCGCTCGTTGACCTGATCCGGCAGATGCGCAACCGTGCGCCCGATGTTTCCGAAATGGGTATCTCTGTCGCCGGCTTTCTGGACGATGGCCGAACCCGGCTCATCTATAACCCCAATATCAAATGGCTGGAGAATTTTCCGCTCCATGAAAGACTCTGCCAGAGCTTCCCGGATCTTCGCATCGAGCTGGAAGTGGATTCAAACGCGGCCGCAATGGCGGAGTATCGCCTGGGTTCCGGACGCGGATATCGCCGCTTCCTGTGCGTCGTTTGCGGCACCGGTCTCGGCGTCGGCATGAGCGTCGATGGCGCTCCGCTTCGCTTTACGTATGGCTGCCTTGGCGATATTGGACACGTGATCGTCGACAGAAATGGACCCCTGTGTAGCTGCGGCGGCCGCGGCTGCGCGGAAGCGATGATCGGTGCGCTCGCATTGGTAGATCGATTCAGGAGTCTGGCGCATCCGCACGAAGCCGTGACACTTCAGACCGTCATCGAAAGGGCCGGCGCAGGAGATCAACGCGCGGCGCAAGTGATCGTGCAGGCCGGCGAGTGGCTCGGCGTTGCGCTGGCATCCATCGCAAATATGCTG
>JBOGMI010000142.1:0-14006 GCA_050746645.1 Bryobacteraceae bacterium
ATTTGGGTTCGTTTTTTCAACCGCCGAAATCGAGAACCATCTCAAGCGCCTCGGCGCCGCCCGTTTCGCCAGCGAACAGAGGAAATCCCTTGCTCGGGCCGCCTGAGCCGGAGCCCCAAGCGTAAGCGAGGTCAGTTGCCGGATTCGTTGCACGTTTAGCCGCTGGATCAATGCATTTCGTTCCATCCGCACCGGATCACGGCGTATTTCGATCCGGTTCGAATGGATCGCGTCATACATCAGACGCGCACCTCGAAAAAGCCGAGAGATGGGCGCTCACCTCAGCCCGGTACCGTCTACGCGTTTGCACCCTTGCCCGTAAAGAGAGGCGGGAACTTCTCGGCCGCAAAGGTCTCAATGGACGTCGATGTGGTGTTCTCTGCCGAACGCGGTTCAAGCGGCTTCATATAGCCCGAGTTCAGCGCCTCCGCCATCTCCAAAAGGAGGTTAGCCATGCTGGCGGACATTCCCATCTGGATCAGCGCCGGTCTTAATTGCTCCTCGGGAAGCTGCGCGTATTCGAGATCCGGCTTGCCAATGGATTTCCCGATCACCGCGGTTGCCTCGCGGTAATCCAGATCCCGCTGGCCGTGCAATTCCCGCGCCTGCTTTCCTGTAAAATCCCGCTTGTGGAGGATGGAGGCCGCCCTCGCGCCAATATCGTGCGTTGCGATCATCGGCACCTTTAGGTCCACACGCAACGGACCGGCCGCTTTCCCGAAGCCGCGAATCACCTGCGCCTGGGGCAAGAGATTCTCCATGAAATAGCCCGCGCGGAGATAGACCGCATTCAGCCCGCTTATCCCGCTCAGTTTTTGCTCCAATTCATGAAGCCCCACCACTGGCCCGGTTCTGTCCGGTTTGTCCGCGCCGATGCTGCTCAAAGCCAGCGCATAGGGCACTTTGGCCTTCTGAATCGCCGACGCCAGCGCGTCGCTGACCGCGCTCTGATATGCGCGTATGTCGGCAGCGGCCGGATCGGGCGGCAGCATCACATAAACGCCCTCTGCGCCCTCGAAGGCTTTGGCGAGCTCCGCCGCATGGGTTACGTTCGCGGCATAAGACACCGCGCCCTTCTGAACTAATGACGCGAGCCGGCTGGTATCCCGCCCGATAGCCCAAACCTTTTCTCCTTGCGCCAGCAACGTTTCGGCCACCACGCGGCCGGTATTTCCACTTGCCCCTATCACTGCGATCAATGGCTGTTTTCTCCTTCCGCTTTTGGATACGTCCAGGCGGCACCGCGCTTCAAAAATTCGATGTGATTAACTGAAGGGCCGAAGCTCCTATGCGCACCGCACTTCTTCTGACGGGTCTCGCGTTTTTCGCGATCGCGCCCGTGTCTGCCAAAACCGTTGTCTTCTGGCAGGAGGATTTCCCTACGGTGGAAAGCCAGCCCGTCGCTCGCGCATCCCTTGCCACAGCGCTTCAGGAGCCGGTTTTTGACGACCTTGACGCACTGCTCCAGCCGCACGCACTCGACGGCGCCGATCTGCTGGTGCTGCCGAACGGTTCCACATTCCCCGCCGATACCTGGCCGGCCATCATCGCCTATCTGCGCGGCGGCGGCAATCTGCTAGTACTCGGTGGGCGCGCATTTCGCATCCCGGTCGCGCGCGTTCAAGGCCGTTTCGTGCCGCAAAAGCCCAGCGCGGCTTACCAGCGCATGCTCGGCATCCGGCACACTTACATCGTTCCGCAAAAAAACGAGAAGCGCTTCGTTTGGCGGCATGGCTACTCTTTTCTTCCCTCGGTGCAGATTCAAGCGAGCCGATATTTTGTTCTGCAAGGGCGCTTGAATGGCCTCGGCTATATGCTCGATGGCTCCGGCGACCGCGTCGCCGCGCCGGTTGTCGTCTTTGATCACACTTCCGCCGGCGGCGGCATGCTCGGCGGCCGCTGGGTGATGCTCGACTTCACGCCGGCAAAAGGATACTGGGATTCCCCTTCGGGTATTACTCTGATCCGCGCCGCGGCCGGTTACGCCAGTCAGGGTGCGAGTATCTTCTCCATCGACACGGAATTCTCCACGCTTAAACCAGGTGAAGTTCCGGAAGCCGTCGTACACTTTCGCAATGCGCGGCGCGGGCGCCGTCATCTGCCCCAAACCGGCTCCGTAACCCTTCAATTAGTGCACGGAACGGCCGTTCTTGCAAGCAAACAGATTCCCTGTTCCGGGACAACCGTAGATGCCACGGTTGCGTTTGTTAAGAATTTGCCTTCTGGCTTTTACTTACTGCGCGGCTTATATAAGGACAACGGCGCCACGCGGGAGTTCTACGAAAACGGCTTCTGGGTGGAAGACGAACATCTGCTCACTTCCGGCCCGGCCCTCGGCGTAAACGGCGATTTTCTCACAAAAGGCGGCAAACCATTCTTCCCCGTCGGTGCAAACTATTTCTCAACCGAAGAAAACGGCTGGGATTTTTCAGGACCGCGCAATGCTGCTGTTTGGGAGCACGATTTCGCCGCAATGGAGCGGCACGATGTCACTTTGGTTCGCACCGGCGTCTGGGGCGGCCAGATCAAGTTTATCGAGCGCGGCTACGGCGGCGTGACCGAGCGCTTCCTCCGCAACGTGGAAGCCTTTCTGCTGTGCGCGCGGCGCCACCACATTGCGGTTAACTTCACTTTCTTCGCTTTCGATCCGCAAACCATGCTGCGGCTGCGGCAAACTCTGCCAGCGGTAAAGCTGCCCGGCCGGAATCCCTATCTCGACCCCGTCACGGTCCGCGCCGAGCAGGAATACATCTTGTCCATCGTGAACCGCTTCAAGAACGTTCCCGATCTTTCCTGGGACTTAATCAACGAACCGAGTTTCTCCAATCCCGCCCAGCTTTGGAAAGGCAACACGCCGCATGCCGATCCATCGGAGATTGCGGCCTGGCATGCATGGCTGCGGAAGCGTTACGGCTCGATCGATTCGCTCGCGGCAGCCTGGGGCGTTACGCGGGATTCGCTTGGGAATTTCGGCGCGGTTCCGCTTCCGTCCGATCGCGATCTCACCTTCAACCTCGAACACGGCAGCGTGGCGCAAGTACGCGCTTTCGACTTCAATTTGTTTGCGCAGGAGACGTTCGCCAACTGGGTCCACGAAATGGTCCAGGCCATCCGCTCGACCGGCAGCACGCAGATCATCGACGTAGGCCAGGACGAAGGAGGCGTCACCAACCGCGTGCTCAACCAGTTTTATGCGCATGCAGGCTTGTCGTTCACGACCAATCACACGTACCGCGAGAATCAGAATCTACTCTGGGATTCGCTTGCGGCCAAGTCGCCGGGCATTCCCAACATCGTCGGCGAAACCGGCTTTCAACCCAACATTCTGCCCAACGGCGCCTGGCAGTTCGACGAAATCGAGGCTCGCAACTTGCTCGAACGCAAATGGGCTTACGCCTTCGCGGGCGCCGCCAGCGGCGTGATGCCGTGGGATTGGGATCGCGAAGTCTATTTCGGCCTCGAGCGCAGTGATGGCTCGAACAAGGTTTGGATCCGAATGCTGCACCGCATCGGTGAGTTCGCGAGCAAAGCGGCGCCCTCCGCTATAAAACTCATTCCGCCCCAAATCGCCATTGTTCTGCCGCAGTCGCTCCAGTTATCCACTCTCGGCCGCCTCTCGATTCAGGCGCAGCAGAACGCCGTCCGCGCATTGTACGGCTATGCCCGCGCCGACGCCTACTGCGTAGGTGAGTATCAGCTCAACTTACTCGGCGATCCCAAATTGATCATTGTCCCCTCGCCCTGGCTGCTAAACCAAAACTCCTGGGAAGCCATCCTTGCCAAAGTTCGAGCGGGCGCCACGCTGCTCATCTCCGGCCGCTTCGACCAGGACGCGCATTTCCGTCCCACGGGACGGCAGGACAAGATCGGCATCCCATATCGCCCCGGCCGCCTGCAGCTCCGCAATCAGCAGATCACCTGGCCTGGCGGCAGCGCTCATCTGATCTTTGACGACGAAGAAACGAATTATCTCGAGCGCGCTTTTCTGCCCAACGGGCAGACCTTCGTCGAGAAAACCGTCGGCAGCGGAAAAATTCTGTTTGTACCCTTGCCCATCGAGCTAAACCAAAGCCTCGCCGCTATTGGCAAGGTTTACCGCTACGCTATGCAAACAGCAGGCGTGGTGCCGGCTTACTCGACAAACATTACCGATCCCGGCATTCTGATCTGCCCGACCCGTTTCCCTCACGCAACACTCTATGTCATTACATCGGAAACAACCGCTCAGCAGGTCTCATTTCGCGATCAAGCCAGCGGGAAACAGTTCTCCTCCCAACTCGGAGCGGGCCGCGCGGCACTATTGTTAGTGAGCGACACCGGAACGGTGATCGCTTCCTACGACTGGAGGCAGCCGGACTAAAGCTCCATGGCGGGCGGCGCTCTGCTGGGCCGCATCCATGAACGCGAACATCTCGAGTGTTTCCGCATGCGGCACCGGAGGTATTTTCGTTGACATGAATTTTACGATCTGCTTCACGAGCGGCACGTAGCTGAACTGGATATCGGGTTCCGCGCGCAAACTTTTGTCCTTGAGAAAAACCACCGCTCCATATTTGCCGTACGGGCGCTGCAGATGGATCGTTCCCAGACGGCCATCTTTCCAGCGCCCCGTGATTACATCCGAATCCGGAGACTTGATGCGCGAAACCTCGACGCAGCCGGGTCCGAACAGCGTATAGAGCATAGCGACGCCGTGAATGCCATACCACGACAAATCAAGCTGCTGATGCGGTTCGAACGGGCCGGGCGCCCAAACGATCGCGCTGGTCATATCGGGCGTGCGCATGGCGGCGATGGGGCTGAAGCGCAGCGCGGAGGCGGTGAACCACGGAATATTTCGCTCGCGAGCCAGGCGGGCGATCTCTTTTGCATCGGCGAATGAAGATGCCAGCGGCTTATCGATAAACACCGGCTTGCCGCAGCGCATGGCCTGGCGAAATTGCGGCAGATGTTTCCGCCCGTCCACGCTTTCGATCAGCAGGCCATCGACCGCCGGGCAAAGATCCGCGATCGAGTTTACAATCCGCACACCCCATTGCTGCCGCAGCTCTTTCGCAAAGCGATTCACACGGTTCGCGCTCTCCGGGATATCGGGGCTTCCGCCCTTCCACGCGACCACGACACGAGCGCCGGCCACGTGGCCCTCCGCATGTGAATCGTTCAGCACGCGAGTAAAAGCAATCGCGTGAGACATGTCCGTGCCGATGATGCCAAGCCGAAGATCGGCAGCAGCCAGCGGAGCCGTAAGCGCCAGGAAAAGCAGGAAACCGCGCAGCATGCATCGAGGATATCGCCTGCTATCGGCAATGCCCCACGCGGACCTACTCGTTCAGCACTCCGTACTCTCCGACCAAGCGGCCCTGCATCGGGCCTGGGCATTTGTCGTAAATGCGAAAAAGGTATGCATCCGGCCTTGCGGTTTGTCTGCCCGCTCCCCAAACCTGGATGGCATATCGGCGACGCAGTCCGAAATCGAAGCTGGTTGTGAGGCGGACCGGGCCAAGCCTGGCTCCCGACCTCACACGAACGGTTTTCATGGGAGCGGCGGGCGCTCCTGTGCCGGCGGAAGCAGGCGGCAGCGAGCGGGTCAGACACACCAGCAGGAGCAGCGACCCCAGCAGCACCTTGCTCTCGGCCGCCTTTGGAACGATACCCGCTTCGTGCAGTTGCCGCAAAGTGCGATCGACAATTCCGTGCAGGTTCCTGCGCCGCCCGCAGAGCAGTTCCAGCAGGCGCGTCATCTCCTCACGGTCTCCAGGCGCAAGCCATTCCGGCGGAATCTCCTCTTTCACCGAGGAGAAGCTGCTCTCCGGCAAATCCTGAATGCGAGCTACCGCGGCATGACATTCGGCCTCAAACGCAGGATGGTCGTAAACGGAACGGTCGTAAAACAGGCCATTGAGCGGGCTGTCGGAGACCTCCCATCGCGAGCCTCCAAAGCTAAGACCGTGATCGATCATGTAGGTACGAAATTGAACTCCGCCGGCGCCGCGCTCGCGAATGAAAATGGTCTGCCTGCTATCGGTTTGATTGACCCACTTGTCGAAGGTGAAAGACAGGAAAAGATCGGGCAAGTTCACGACTCTATGCAGCAAGCGCCGCGGAAGGAAATCGAAAATTGCCCGGCGGTCCGGATCGGCGGGACAGGCTGAACCGAGATGCAGCCCGGGCGCAATGGGGATTTTGCGGTTCCCCACCTGGAATTCCAGCAAGTGCTCGCCCGGCGTGCCGCGTTCGATGCGGAGCGCACCGATATCGGGGGTGGAAACGCGAAGGTGTTTGAGCAGTCGGCTGACGATCCACTCGTTGATTAAGGTTCGCGTCCCCTGGGGATTACCTACACATTTGGCGATGTAGGCATTGCCCGCCTGGTCGCGGACCAACAGGGACTGGCTGCCCCCGCGCATCCGGCGCTCGATGCCATGTATGGGAATAACGGTCGTTGCCATTTTGTCATTAGAAAGACGGAAAACCGAATATTGAGCAAATAAGGAGTACTGTTTGAGGGCAATTATTCTGCTCCGACTCACTACTTTATCTAAATTTTAATGCTGCATCCCGGGCCGGTAACAGATGTGGCGGGAATTTTTACTGCTGCATATCTTATTCATAATAAGTGACTTACATGATGGAACTCGGCCCGTGGACCGGTTGGGGCGGGTTCCGGCGGCGTAGCTTTTTATTGCGGAAATATCCGCGAAAGGAGCTGCCGTTACCATGTTTTTCTTATGCCTTCTATGCCGGGCTGTAATCGATTGTTTCCCGCCTCACATGGCAATTCTTTAATCCGATGAAGAGCGTTGGCGCTTTGCCGCTACCGGCCGGATTCTAACTAAGTTCGTCACAACCACTCGCTCGCGGTCGTGGCCCGGAAAACGCCCTCGCGTTTTCAATAGCTTACCGAGCCGCGACCGCAAGGGAGCGGTCTTCAGCCGTGACCCTGACGAACTTGGGCTAAGAAATCCTGCCGAGAGCGGCGGGCGCCTATGCCCACTCTGATTGCAGTGGGCCTCTCTGTTTTCGATCACGTCCTGCGCTTTCTTTCAATCGCCCTGGAAACGGCGGCTATCGTCCGCATCGTTCAACAGCGCCTGTTCACAACTCCGCTCATCAGTTTGGCGTGCATGCTCGGTGTGGTGCTGGCGCGCGACATCGTTGTCTCGGTTCCCAACTACGACACACGTGCCTACACGGTTGCCTGGGAGTGGACGCTTTTCCCATTGCTGGCGGCTCAAGTATGGGCGGGTCTCGATAACTTGCGCGCTGTCGCTCGGCTCTATCCGCGAGTCGGCGGCTTCGCGGTCCGTCTCTATTTGTCTTGTCTGGCGATCTCGGTCGCCGCCTGTTCCCTTACCCTGCCGTTCGAACTGCGGGATATTGGCGGCGGCGCAACCTTCCTGCGCTCGTTATTCCTCTTGCAGCGCTGTATCGATAGCTGGATCGCCGGCACTCTGCTGCTCGTATCCGTGTACCTGGTGCGTTTCCCAGCGCCTTCCAGAAAGCCGCCGCGAAACCTGGTGCTGAACACCGTTCTGCTGACCATCTACTTTGGCGGATACGCCGTTCTCTTTATGCTCGAGAATTTGACTGCGCTTGGCGGAGCAGCGATCGCCGAGCAAGCTCAATTTTTCCTGGTGATCCTTGTATATGCCGCGTGGGCGGCGGGCCTCTCGAAAAAAGGCGAGCGCAGTGAACCGTGGCCGCGGATCGATGTCGTCCTGGTGCGCGGCGTGGGGGCCGGCGGCAAGTAGCCTGCGCTATCCTTCGCTTTGCAGATTTCCCTCGCCCATAAAGCCGCTTTGGTCACCGGTTCGGCGCGCGGCATTGGCTTCGCGATCGCTCGCACGCTGGCCGAATCCGGCGCTTCGGTTCTGCTCACCGATATCGATCACTCGGCGCTCGGTGAAGCGGAAACCAGGCTGAAAAGCGAAGGCCGGCGGGTCGCTTCCATCGCCGGCGATCTGACGCATCCCGCTTTCCCGCAAGCCGTCGTCGATAAACTTGTTCGCGAGTTCGGCGCTATCGACATTATTGTCAACAACGCGGGCTACACCTGGGACAGCGTACTTCAAAAGACCACCGACGAGCAGTTCTCGGCCATGCTGGATATTCATGTGGTCGCGCCATTCCGTGTCCTGCGCGCCGCCTTGCCTTGGATACGCGAGCATGCCAAAAATGAAAACGCAGCGGGCGCGCGCATCGTGCGCAAAGTCGTCAACATCACGTCCATTTCCGGTCTCGACGGCAATCCCGGCCAGTCCGGCTATGCTTCGGGAAAAGCGGCCGTCGTCGGGCTGACGAAAACCCTGGCCAAGGAGTGGGGCCGCTATAACATCACCGTAAATGCGGTCGGCTTCGGCCTGATCGACACTCGTCTGATTCAGCCGATGGAAAATGCCGTCGCGCAGATAGAAATCGGCGATAGGCGCGTACACGTGGGCATGCAGGCACAAGCCCGCGAGCAAATAACGAAAAGCATTCCGCTCCGCCGCATGGGCACGGCCGAAGATGCCGCGAACGCTGTCTTCTTCTTCTGCTCGCCGCTTTCCGATTACATCACCGGCGAAGTGCTGGTTTGCGGCGGCGGGCTGCGCTTCTGAGCTTATTTCACATATCTGCGTGCGCAGGCTCCGGGGAGCTAATCGCCGAAGCCGGCGCGGCGATCTTAAGGTTCTCCAGCGTTGCATACCCCAGCGACACCACCGAAACGAACATCATCAACACTTCGCTGTCTCCCAGGTTGTACTCGAAAAAACCTTCAATGAGTATCCCAACCGTAACTGCGATCGTGCCGTGCAGCAGAAAAAGCTGCCAGGATCGGGCAGCGCCGATGCGCCGGATGCCACGGGCGCAGTCCCAGACGGCCAAGCCGATAAACCACATCATCAGCAGCATGCCGGGGATGCCGCGCTCGGCCGAGTATTGCAGATATATGTTGTGTAAGTGCCCGTAATAGCCCGGCGGAAGCGGACGCGGGATATCGGCCGGCACGTAGGACTTGAATTCGCGCGAGATCTCTTCCGGTCCGATGCCAAACCAGGGATGGGCTTCGATCATCCGCACGCCGGTGCGCCAAATCACAACGCGGAACTGGTTGGAATCGACTCCGGGTTTAGGGTGCAGGAAAGAATCCATCCGCTGGCGGGTAGAAGGCGGAGCGAGAAAGAAAATGAGGACGGCGATGACGGGTATGGCGAGCGTCATTTTGGGCCGCCAGCACCAGACCAGATAGACGATGCCGCCCAAAGCGCCCAACCAAACACTGCGAGTCCAGCCCAGCAGAATGGCAGCGCAAAGAATCGCGACGCTTACCCAGGCCCAGCGGGTGGTTTTGCGGTTGGAGAAGAAAAACAGGGCCAGCAGCAGCAAGAGTACGCTCATCTGCAGCCCGCCGAAGGTCATCCAGTGGCTTTCGAATCCGTCGATGCGGCGCCGCAGATACGCAATATAAAAGCCGCCCGACGCGTGCACATCGTGTTCGTATTTGAGGCCGAACTGAACCAGCGCCCAAGCGCCGGATGCGGTGGCCGCAATCACCCAGGCGGCGATGAGATATTTCGTCTTTGCAAATTGGCTTCGGAACACGCCATAGACGAGCGGAATCAAAAGGAAGACGAAAAACTTGCGGATCTGCGCCCGGCCGCCCCAGGGGCTGGGACAAAGCAAGTCGGCGGCAACGGTCCAGAGAAAGAAGCAGGCGAGCGGAATCCAGATGCGCGGGAATTCGAGCTTGCGGCGGAAGACTAGTAAAAGAACGATACCGAGCCCGAGGAAGATCTGGCTGGCCGCGATGGAGATCTGAATCAGTCCGGCCGCTGCCACGGCAACCGCCAGCAGCATGCGGTCCTGAGTTTCCGCAGTGAACGGCATGAAGCGACCAGTATGCCAGAATTAAAGCGAAATCCGGGGGCGATGCATCGATTCCCCGCTGCATGAATGTGGGTCTTTCGAACTGTTTGCTGAAGTTGCGTCGAGGCGCCGCGGTTGCGTGTGCGTTTTCGATCGTTGCCGCCATGGCCGCGAGCGCACAGACTCCCGCGGCATCCGTGCCTCCGCAGCCGCCCGCCAGACATAAACTAGGGCCGCCTATCGAATTCCAATCCCACGGCATGAATTATGAATCGCTGACCAAGGGCGGCGTGACCGTGATGTTTGCGCCGCTGCCCGTACATGTCAGCAAGTTCAACATCGTGCAGGCGACGGTCACCAACGGCTCTACGCTTTCGTGGACCGTTAGGGCGTCGGATTTCAGCTTTGTGCGGCGGGATGGCTCGGTGCTGCGCGCGGTTTCTCCCGACGAAGTGGTAGGCAGCCTGCTGCACAGGGCCGGGCGGGCAGCGGTGATTAAGCTGGAACTGCTGTATGAGCAGACCATCTACGCTCTGTCCAATTACAATCCTACGAACGGATACGAGCAACGGCGAGAGGCGGCCATGGCGGAGTTTGTCAACAGACGCTTAAAGGCGGCGGCCGAAGCCTCAGCGCTGGTCTTTCCGCCGACCAGGCTGGATCCGGGCGATAGCACCGACGGAGCGATCTTTTTCGAGAATCTCACCAAACAAAAAAGCCTCGGCGCCGGCAGATTCATCGCACATACTTGCGGAGAGAGGTTCGTTTTTGAAGTGTATCCGGAATTGAAGGCCAAATAGTGGCGGAAAACGAAAAAACAAAAAGTCTGAGGGGGTTTATCGACCTCCATACACATACAACGGCATCCGACGGCACGCTGACGCCCGAAGAATTGCTCAAGCTCGCGAGCGACATCGGCCTGGATGCGCTTGCGATCACCGATCATGACACGTTTGCCGGATTCGAGCAAGCGGCGACGATCGCGCCGGACAGCCTCCAGGTGATTCGCGGTATCGAATTGAACTCGCGTCTGAAGCTTGTGGACGGAGGATTTCGCTCGGCGCACGTGCTGGGATTCTTTCCCTCCCGCGAGCCGTCTCGCGAGTTCGTTCATTGGCTGGAAGAGCAGCGCCTGGAGAGGCGCATGCGCAACGAGAAGCTCGTCGACAGCCTCAGGAGCCGTGGCGTCGCTATCTCGCTCCAGGAAGTGGAGAAGCGCGGCAAGACGCTCACCGGGCGCGTGCATTTTGCACGAGTTCTGATCGACAAAGGATACGCCGCGGACACCGAAGATGCCTTCCGCCGGTTTCTCGGCGAGGATGCGCCGAGTTTCGTCGAGCGCCAGAGCTACACGGCGGAAGATACGGTTCGTATCATTCGCTCGGGCGGCGGCATTCCCGTGCTCGCGCACCCGATTCGCCTTGCGCTCGGCGAAGTAGCGGAACGGAGCGTCGTTGAACATTTAAAGGCGGCGGGGATGGCCGGCCTCGAAATCTATCATTCGGAGCAACCGCCGCAAGCGCAAGCGCGTTATCGCAAGCTCGCCGAAGAGCTGGATCTGCTTCCTACGGGCGGCTCCGATTTCCATGGGCGCGTAAAACCAGGCACCGAGCTCGGCCGCGGCGTGAACGACAATATCCGCGTGCCGCGCGCTTTTCTCGACCGGCTGCGGGGCTGGCTCGCGCAGGATTGATTTGTGTCCGAAGCTCTTCCCAAACTGCGCCTGGATCTGGACTTCTTTCCTTCTCCGGAACCGGCGCGCCCCGGCGTGTTCATCCGCGATCCTTTTCGTTATTCCGATTCGACGCTGCTGATACCGCCGCTGCTCATCAGAGCGCTGGCGTGCTTCGATGGCGAGCATCCGCCGCTCGATCTGCGCGCCGAGCTGGTGCGCATTACGGGCGACCTCGAAGCCGGCAAAGTCGAAAAGCAATTGTGCAACACCTTGGACGAAGCAGGCTTTCTCGAAACCGAGCGCTATCGGCAGATGAAATCCGGACGCGAAGCGGAATTCAGAGCCGAACGGGAACGCGCGGCGATTTTTGCCGGCTCGGCATATCCCAACGACCGCCTGCGCCTGGCCGATTTGCTCGCAGCCCGCATCGGCGCGGCGGCTGGCGACGGAGCCGTTCGCGCCATTGCCGCTCCTCATGCAAGCCCGGAGGGCGGCTGGGATACCTATCGCGCGGCCTATCGCGCGCTGCCGGCCTTGTCCGATGGCGAGCGGCCAACCTTCCTCATTCTCGGGACTTCGCACTATGGCGCGCCGGATCGCTTCGGGCTCACGTGCAAGGCGTTCAACACTCCGTTTGGCAGTGCTCGCACAAACACGGCGATGGTCGGCGAGCTTGCGAGCAAAGCCGGAGAGGCGATCCTGATGGAAGACTATTGCCATGCCGTCGAACATTCGATTGAATTTCAGATCGTGTTTCTCCAGCACGTCTATGGATCGGACGTAGAAGTGGTTCCGATTCTGTGCGGGCCGTTCGCCAAAAGCATTTGCGAAGGCGGCATGCCGGAAGACAATGAAGCGATTGCGCGGTTCTTCGATGGGCTTGGCGAACTGGCGGCGCGGGAAAGCAAACGGCTCTTCTGGGTGCTTGGCATCGATATGGCGCATATCGGGAGGCGGTATGGCGATTCGATCGAGGCGCACGCGAATGCGGACGAGATGTTGGCAGTGGCCGAGCGCGATCGCGAGAGAATCCGCCGCCTGGAAGCGGGAGACGCGAGCGGCTATTGGTCGCTCGTGCAAGAAAACCGCGATGATTTAAAGTGGTGCGGCGCATCGCCGCTCTATACGTTCCTGAAAGCGATGCCCGGCGTCCGCGCGCAGTTGCTCGACTACCATCAGTGGCAGATCGATCCGCAAAGCGTGGTCAGCTTCGGTGCGCTGGCCTTTCAGGACCCCGAACGACAGTGAGGGGATTGCCGTTCGTTACTGCTGCTTTCCGCCCGCGGTCCAGTAGCCCGGCCGCGCATCGACGCTCAAGTCCGGGCGAAGCACGATGACTTGAATGGTGTGGAATCCTGGTTCGTTCAAATCGTTCGGCGCATAGGTCAGCACATATTGGCTATTGACGTCTTCGCCGATATCGGTAATGGCGCGCTCCAGGCCCTTCTCGTTGTGGAACCCGTAAATACGGCCGCCGGTGAAGGAGGTCAGCGCCTCGGCTGGCGTTTTCTTGAACAGATTGCGAATGGAGCGAAACAGCGGCGGCACCGCATTCAGCCAATTGCCGTCGGAGGTTTTCACGGCGTCGGTTTCGCTCAACGGCCCGTGATTCGGAATAGTGGGCATCGCCGCCGGAGGCATGCGGCCGTAAGCGGGGCGAGGATATCCTTGCTTTTCCAGAACCGCGGTAAGCCATTTCGAAATGTTGATGGAGTAGACGATCACGTTGTCGAACTGCAGCGTGTAGATCGCCTCCTTTAGACTCGCCTGGCTTCCTTTATCGACGTCGCGGCTGAGCAGCACGATAACACGGCGGCGCAAATCGTGCGGATCATGATGGTCCAACATGCGGTCGGCTTCGAATACGGCATCAATCACCGCCGCCGTGGTGGAACCGGCCTGGAGTTTTTGCATGGCATCGTCAATTTTGTTCGGGTCGTTCGTGAAGCCCTTAGTGAGATGCAGCATGCGGTGATCGAAGGCAAGGATCGCCATATCGCCCTCTTTGCCCGAAACCAAACCCTGAATCAGGATGCCCGCGTGCCGCAGCTCGGGGAGAATCGGCTCCACTTCCGAGTTGGCCTGCACGGCAAGCACAATCGATACCGGTTGATCGACCAGGTCGGCCTCGATCTTTTGTGGCTTGCGATTGTCGTACACGCGAAAATCCCCGGTGGTCAGGCCGTTGATATAGCCTCCGGTGCTCTTGTCGGTCACGGTCACAGGAACGTAGATCAGTTTCTTGCCGACGACAAAGGTTGGCTTTTCCTGCGAAACTTCTTGGTGCTCCTGTTGCGGCGTTCCGGCGGGGACCGGCTGCGCATCGGGCGGTGCGCTCTTGGGAATCGTCTCGGGAGGCGGACCGAGATGTCCCGGCTGCGCGGGCGGTCCGGAAGGCAGCGATCCGGGGGTCAGCTTCTGCGCGAACGCCGCATTGGCCAAAGGCAGCAGCAACACAGCAGCGCACGCGATCGGAAGGTAG
>JBOGMI010000143.1:0-4518 GCA_050746645.1 Bryobacteraceae bacterium
CCGCGGTCGATGGCTTCGCCCGCGTGGCGAAAACTGCGCCGGAACCCGCTGTGCTGCGGCAATGGGAACACATTGTACAAGCCGGTGATCAGCAGGTAGGCGCCCGGCCCCAGCAGATCCAGAATCCAATTCCCCTGGTTGCGCCCTTTGCGGAAATCGAGCAGCATCTCGGCGAACATGGCGATGGCCGTTCTGCGCCGGATGCGCGGCGGCAATGCATAGAGCACAAAGGCCGGATCGTAGGAGGTCACGTGATTGCAAACGATCAGCATCGGCGAGTCCGGCCAGTTTCGTGTATGTACGCGCACCCGCGGTTTGGCCAGAAACCAGGTGAAGGAACGCCCAACGGTTTCCTGAAAAGAGTTGCGGATGAAGTTTTGGAGCGGATTCCAGGTCCAGCGCGGATAAATATGACGGTCGGGAGCTTTGCGCGGGCCGGCCGGCGCCGCGGGTCTCCCCGCAATCAATTCCTTTAAGTCTTGCTGCGTGCGCACCTTTTGCAGCGCGACATCATCCACCGAGATGCCATACTGCTCCTCGATTTGAGACTGAAGCTGCACGCGGCCAAGGCTGTCCAGGTTCAATTCGCCCGGTTCGCTGACTGCGCCGGCGGCGCCCAGTTCGCCGCTGGCGATGCGACGCGCGACTTCGCGGCGCAGCACTTTGCCGGTGGAGGTGCGCGGCAGATCCGGCTCCGGCCAAACCACCCAGCGACGGATCTGCTGAAAATCGGCCAGCTTGTTATTGGCGCCGGCTACTGCCGCCGCGGGATCGGCGCTATGGTTCATCACCAGTGCGGCCAGGGGTTCGGGTCCGTGATCGGTCTGGGTTTCCATCACGGTCGCCACTTTCACATCCGCCTGCGCATCGAGCGCCGCTTCTAGATCTTCGGGATAAATATTCAGACCGGAAGCAGTCACGATGACGTCCTTTTTGCGCCCGCGATAGCGCAGATGGCCCTGCTCGTCGATCTCCGCCAGGTCTCCGGTGGCGAGCCATTCCGAATCGAGTTGTTGCGCTTGCCCGCCCTGCCAGGTGGTGTTCGAAATGGTATCGCCGCGCACCAGCACTTCGCCTTCTTCCGAGAGCCGCACCTCGCGTCCGGGCAGCACCTTGCCCACGGTTCCGCGCGCCAGCTTGAAGGGATGATTCACGCTGATGAGCGCGGTGGTTTCCGTCATGCCGTATCCTTCAATCACAGGAAAGCCAAGCGCGTTGAAAAACTGCTCGGTTCCCGGCGGTAACGTGGCGCCGCCGCAGACAAAAGCCCAGAACTTGAACCCAAATGCGCGATGCACTTTGCGAAAACGCCACCAACGCCACCAGGCATTGATTTTTCCGGCGGCTTCGATTCTTTCGTCCAGTCCGGGGAAATGCACGAGCAGATCGTCCCGGATCAAATCCAGCACGCGCGGCACCGAAACCAGCATCGAAATGTGTTCGTCATGGATGCGCTCCCTCAGATCGGCAGCGACCAAGCGCGATTCGTAATGCACTTCCGCCGGAACCAAGGGCGGAATCCACAGGCCCAGGAATTGGCCGAAGACATGGCTCAGAGGCAGGGTATGCAGAATCCGCAGAGAGCGGAACAAGCGTTTGTAGCGGAGATACTTTTGCATCTCGGTTTCGATCGGCGTCAGGCTAGCCAGCACGTTGCGATGCGTGTGTACAACGCCCTTCGGCTCACCGGTGGTTCCCGAAGTAAAGATGATCTGGAGCCGGTCATCTTCATGCAAATCATCGATGACGCCCGCGCGCTCGCGCACGATGGTTGGCTCGAAATCCTCAAAAGGAATGGATGGTTGGGCGGAAGCGAGCGCGGCCAGCTTTTCGCGGCTGCCGACAATCAGTTTCGGCGAGACCTCCGCCTCCACGCGGCGGGCAAATTCGGCGGCGCTGGCGAAATCCACCGGAACTGGAACCACGCCGCGGAGCACACAGCCGAAAAACGCGGCAACCCATTCGGGACCGTTCTCACCCCAGAGCAGCACGCGGTCGCCTTTGACGATGCCGCGGGAAACCAACTCGGCGGCGAACCGGCGGGTCAAGGCTGCGAGCGCGCCATAAGTGATCCTGCGCCGGCGCAAACCTTGCGGCACCACAATCGCGATGTGCTTTGCGCGGCGCTCGAAATCGTCTACGAGGGTAGCCAGATGAGTCCGCTTGGGAACCACATCTTAAGACTAACCGCTCGGTAGAAAAATGGTTCTTATGTTGGGTGCGCAGCGAAGGGCATGCACGCAAAGGCGCCGGCCCCTCGCTAACGGGTTCTGACTAATGGCCTACGACCGCCCGGAAATGCTTTAATTCCGCGATGGTCTTTTCGACCGGGCTAGCCGGTCTGTTGGATATGCGGGATTCGCTCACGAGGGCCAGGCGGCGCTGCGGCGCGTTCGAAATCTCGCTTAAGAAAACCAGAGAAAGCGGCGTCTTCGCCGCGAATAACGTGCCGTGGCGGCACATGTCACGGAGCAGCTTGCGCCCCTCCGCGTCATAGCCGCTGAGCCTCGAAATATCTACCGTAAAATGCCGCGGAACGCTCTCGAGCAGAGCGTTTTTCCATACGGATGCAACCTCGCGTACGGTCTCGCCGGCGAATTTGCCTACGATCTCGACCCGCAGTTGATCGGCGCGGTCGTGAATTTTAATGGTTGCCACGTTTCTACTTCTCCTGGTCCTTTCCCCGTGGGTGACGGATTTAACACTTTAGACGAGAAAATTCCCCATTGGGCTACGCCCTAGCCTTTCATCTTCCCTTATCGGCTTCTTTTATTTTAGAACGGATTTGGCGGAGTGAAGCACTGGTAAAAAACCGTGCCGGGGAACCTGGACGCCGGAGGGCCAGGATCTGACAGGAAACAAAGACAGCCCTCCAGCATCTTCGCTTTCAGAGCTTTCAGGAGGGAACGAACTCGAAAGAATGCCAGCCAAATTGCTGCCGGGATCGCCCTATCCGCAGGGCGCCACCTGGGATGGAACCGGCGTTAATTTCGCTATTTACGCGGAAAACGCTACCAAGATTGAATTATGTCTGTTCCGCGAACTGGGAACGGACAAGCACGAAACGATTGAATTGCGCGAGCAGACGGGGCACATATGGCACGGGTATCTGCCAAATGTCGCCATCGGCCAGCTTTATGGCTATCGTGTTCACGGCCCCTATGAACCGGAGAAAGGGCTACGCTTCAATCCGGCGAAGCTGCTGATCGACCCTTATGCCAAGGCGGTGGCGGGGGAAGTGGATTGGAAGTATCCCGTGTTTCCGTACAAGCTGAACGATCCGCAAGAGGATTTGAGCTGCGATTCGGGAGACGATGCGGCCGGGGTACCGAAATGCGTGGTTACGGCACCGCATTTCGACTGGCAGAACGACCGCTCGCCCGAGACTCCGCTGCACGATTCCGTCATTTACGAAGTCCACGTGAAGGGCTTTACGGCGCGTCATCCCGAGGTTCCGGAACGTCTCCGCGGGACCTATGCCGGTTTGGCATGTGCCCCGGTCATCGAGTATTTCAAGAATCTGGGCATCACAGCCGTCGAACTGATGCCGGCGCACGATTTTCTGGATGACAAGTATCTCCTCGATAAGGGTCTGCGCAATTACTGGGGCTACAACACCACGAATTTTTTCGCTCCCGAGGCGCGCTATTCGAGTTCGGGCGACCGCGGGCAGCAGATCGGCGAATTCAAGGCCATGGTGCGCGAGCTGCACCGCGCCCATATCGAAGTGATTCTGGACGTCGTGTACAACCACACCTCCGAGGGCAATCATCTCGGGCCGATGCTGAGCTTCCGCGGCATCGATAATGCCGCCTATTACCGCCTGGTGAACGACAACCCGCGTTATTACATGGATTACACCGGCACCGGCAACACGTTGAACATGCGTCATCCTCAGGTGCTCAAGCTGGTCATGGACAGCTTGCGCTACTGGGTGCTGGAGATGCACGTCGATGGATTTCGCTTCGATCTGGCAGCGGCGCTGGCGCGCGAGTTGCACGACGTGGACCGGCTTTCGGCTTTCTTCGACATCATCAATCAAGATCCGGTGCTCTCGAAAGTGAAGCTGATCGCCGAACCCTGGGATGTCGGCGAAGGCGGGTATCAGGTCGGCCGCTTCCCCGCTTTATGGGCAGAATGGAACGGGAAATACCGCGACGTGGCGCGGCGCTATTGGAAAGGCGACGACGGCCAGCTTGCCGAACTGGGTTACCGCCTGACCGGCAGCAGCGATCTGTATCAGCGCGATGGACGCCGGCCTTCGGCCAGCATCAATTTCATCACCGCGCACGACGGATTTACCCTCCGCGACCTGGTCAGCTACAACGAAAAGCACAACGAAGCCAACAAGGAAGACAACCGCGACGGAACCAATGAGAATTATTCCTGGAACTGCGGCGCCGAAGGCCCGACGGACGACCCGAATATTCAGGCGCTGCGCGACCGCCAAATGCGCAACATGCTCACTACGCTGCTGCTCTCGCAAGGCGTGCCGATGATCTGCGCCGGCGACGAGAT
>JBOGMI010000144.1:0-1398 GCA_050746645.1 Bryobacteraceae bacterium
ACTTATCGGAACGTTCCGATAAGTGTGGATGCATGGAGATCAAACACGAAAGGATGAGTAATGAGCACTCGACGTGAAACAACGAAGGCGCTTGCGGCAATGATGACCTCGGGTTTCTCCGGATTGGCGGCTATGCCGGCTTTGGCGACCGCCGATGCGGAGCAGCGGTCTAAGGTCCATGAGGTAATCCAACATGCTCTGCCGGATATGGAGGGCAAAGTGGCGTCGCTTGTAACTGTGAGCTATGCGCCCGGCGCAGGCTCCAAGCCACACCGTCATCCGGGGCCTGTGTTCGGATACGTTCTCGAAGGTGCGATTGTAAGTCAGGTCGAGCCGGGGCCGCCGATTACTTATCGGGCGGGCGAGGCGTTTTACGAGCCGCCGATGCACGTGCATCGTGTCTCGCGGAACGCCAGCAAAACCCGCCCGGCAAAGCTTCTGGCGTTCGAGATTACTAAGAAAGGCCAGCCGTTAACGATACCTGCGAAGTAGCTTCCGTCTTTATTGCTTCGTCTTCTTTAAACCGGTGACGTAGCCCTCGGTATTGTGGGCGAAGCGAATTCCATAAACGCCATCTAGCGAATTCAGCTTGCCGGAGGTTACGACCTCGGACTTCGGATAACTCGCAACGACCGTGCCGTTGATGGAGCAGCTGACGGTATCGCCCTTCACCGACATAGCGATCTCCTGCGAGACTGGCTTGTCCACGCCTGCAGCTTTGTGTACGGCCGCGTTCATCTGCCCTTCGCGGCCGTTCAAATGAAATGCCTGGGGGCCGAAGCCGCGTACGATGAACCGGCCGTCTCCATAGGCTTCACAGTACAAAAGAGTTTCGTTCGAAGTGCCCATATTGTTGCCCGCGATGAAAATGCCGTAGGGGTGCGGATGGCTGTTCAGGTTCATGAACTTGGGCTCCGTGAACTTGGCCTTAACCGTGTAGGTGCCGCTAGCCTTGTTGGATGGATTCCAGTACACCACCGCGGGACCAGTCCTAACGTGAAGCTTTTCGGGCGTGCCGGTGAGCTTATCGTCTTTATAGCTCATCCCGTGCTGCTTGGCTCTGGCATCGACGTGGCCGTGCCAGCCCGAAACGGAAATGCCGCCTCCTTTGATGGCGCGGGAGGCGTCCATGCCTTGAGCGGCGCCCACCGCTGGAATGAGCATGGCGATTGCAAGTGCAATGGTGGAACCGTAGAGGAGACGCATAATTATGTCCTTTCCTGGAACAAATCGGCATTCACGATTATATGGCCTTTGGCCCAGGCGGGGCCATCCTCAACGGCCTGCCTCAAATCGAATCCCCTGCGCCAGCGGCAATTCGCTGCCGTAGTTGATGGTATTGGTCGCGCGGCGCATGTAGGATTTCCAGGCGTCGGAACCCGATTCTCTTCCTCCGCC
>JBOGMI010000145.1:0-9870 GCA_050746645.1 Bryobacteraceae bacterium
CGGGGTGTGCGAATCGAAGCACGCGCTCGCGCATGGCGGCCAGCGCTTCCGGATTTTGGCGCAGAGATTCTACTTCGCGAAAGAGGCGTTCGCCATTCATTTCGGCGTCCGGAATGATGCGTGCGGCCCCGGCGCCGGCCAGCGCTTCGGCATTTTTCCTTTGATGGTCGTCGGCGGCGAAGGGCAGCGGCACCAGGATTGAGGGCATGCCGGCTGCCGCAATTTCGTTCACGGATCCCGCGCCCGAACGCGCCACCACCAGATCCGCTTGCGCGAACGCTTCGGCCATGTTTTGGATAAACGGGACGACCTGGCCGTCGATTCCGGCGGATTGGAATTCCTTGGCAAGCGCGTCGTGTTCGGCCGAGCCGGTTTGGTGGACAATGCGGATGGGCGCTTCGTGCTCGCGAAAAAACTTCCAGCTTTCGCGCGAGGCGGTGTTCAGGCGGCGCGCGCCGCGGCTGCCTCCGGTGATCAGAACCGTGAAAGGTTCGCCGCGCTTCGGTTGCAGATGGAAAAACTCCGGGCGCACAGGCAGGCCGGTCACTTCGCTTTTGCCGCGCGGAAACCATCGGGCGGCGGCTTCGAATCCGAGCAGCGCGCGGTAGACGCGCTTCGCCACTTTGCGGTTGGAGAAGCCCGGAATCGCGTTCGGCTCCATGACGACCAGCGGAATACGCGCCAGAATGGCGGCGGCCATCACCGGGCCTGCAACATAGCTGCCGGTGCTGAAGACCGCCTGCGGCCGGAAGCGCCAGAGAATCCGCCATGCCGCCCAAATGCTGAACGGCAGTTGGGCCGCGGTTTGCAATTGGCGGCGGATTCCTGCGCGGTTCAACTGTCCGATGGCGATCGATTGCATTTCGAGGCCTGCTTCGGCGACCAGGCGTGCTTCGATGCCCGTGCGCGTGCCGATGAACAGCAGCTTGTGGCCGCGTTCTTGCAAGATGCGCGCGACGGCCAGGGCTGGGAAGACATGGCCGCCGGTACCGCCGCCGGTGAGGACGAAGTTGGGCATTTCAGACCTTCGCACAAGTGTCCACACGAGTGTGGATACTGCCCAGAGGGCGCCCGCACGCTGAGAGCGTGCGCCACGGCTTTTTCATGCCGTGTGCTCGCTGACGCTGAGGAGCATGCCCATGAGAACCAGTGTGCTGAGCAGAGAGCTGCCGCCGTAGCTGATGAAGGGCAGGGGAATGCCTTTGTTCGGCAGCAAGCCCAGCACGACGCTCATGTTGATGAACGCCTGCACCACGATCAGCACGGTGACGCTCAGCGCCAGATAGCGTCCGAACTGGTCCGCGGCATTGGCGTAGGCGCGCAGGCCGCGCCAGAGAATCACAAGAAAACCCACGACGAGCAGAGCCGAGCCGAACAGTCCGGTCTCTTCGCCGACAATTCCGTAAATAAAATCGGTGTGCGCGTCGGGCAGGAACAGCAGCTTTTGCTTGCTTTCCATGAGGCCCGCGCCGAAAGCGCCGCCGGAACCCACGGCGATTTTCGCTTCCCGTTGCTGGTAGCCGGGATCGCTGGTGGATGCGGTCTGTTCGGCGTAGCGCAGGATGTAGCCGTGCGGATCGATGGTGTTCAGAATCTTGTGGTTTTTATCGACGAACGCGATGGCCCGCGCCAGCCGGTAGGGCCGCATGGCGATAAACGCGGCGCCGAAAAGCAGACCGATGGCCAGAAAAGCCGCCAGATAGCGGTAGCGCACTCCGGCGACGTACATGACGCCCAGCGCCGCGGAAACCAGCACCACGGCGGTGCCGAAATCGGCCACCGCAACCGCCAGCGCCAGCCCGCAGATGCAGATGAGGATGGGGCCAATGGTAAACCGGCTGTTCACCGCCGGTAGACGGCGGCAAAGGAAGAATGCCAGGAACAAAGCCAGGGCCGGCTTGGCCAACTCCGACGGCTGCACCGAGAACGGGCCTGCGCGCAGCCAGCGATGGCTGGTGCTGTCGGCGAAGTAGACGATGAGCAGCAGCAGTAGCACGATTCCGAGGCCGGCGAACGCAATTCGCGGATTGTTCCAGCGCCGGTAATCGCGCTTCATGCAATAGAGCAGCGCCACAACCGCAACCGCCGCCCAGCCCAGCTGCCGCAGAAAAAAGTAGGTCGTCGAGACGTGATATTTGAGCGCCGCCACCACCGACGAGGCACTATAAACCCTCACCAGGCCGAAGCAGAGGAGGACAAGAATGGTGAGGAAGAGAATCCAGTCGGTTTTGAGCCTTTGAGCCATTGGGTAGTTAAGACAATTCTGCCACTAAATGTTTGAAAGTGTCGCCGCGCTGTTCGTAATTTTCGAATTGATCGAAGCTGGCGCAGGCCGGGGCGAGCAGGACCACATCGCCGGCCTGGGCGTGCTCGCGCGCGTAGCGGACGGCGGCGTCGAGCGTCCGGCAATCGAGGACGGGTAGCGCGCCTTCGAGCGCTTTGCGAATGCGCGGCGCCGCGGCGTAAGGATAAGGCGGTTCGGCGCCGATCAGCAAGGCCGCTCGGGCGCGTTGCTCCAGCCGTTCGCGTAGCGGCGTGTAATCGCTGCCCTTGTCCTTGCCGCCCAGGATGATCCACAGGCGGCCGGGAAAGGCGTCGATGGCCTTGAGTGTTGCGTCCACATTGGTCGCCTTGGAGTCGTTGTAATAAGCGACATCCTCGACGGTGCGGACATATTCGATGCGATGCTCCACGCCCGGAAAGGACGCCACCGCGGCGCCGATCGCCTCCAGCTTGGCTCCGGCCAGATGCGCCATGAGCGCGGCGGCCATGACATTTTCCAGATTGTGGATACCGCGCAGCTTCACCTGGGAGCGCTGCATGAACGGCCGCGTATTGAAAAATAGATTGCTCTCGTTCATCCACACTCCGAGCGGCGGAATACGCGCCGAGCTGAACCAGAAAACACGGCCCGGCGTATGGCTCTCGAACGAGCGGCAGGTCTCGTCTTCGTAATTCAACACGGCGAAGTCCGTTGGCTGCTGGGTCTCGAATAACCGTGCTTTGGCGGCGGCATAATTCTCGAAGGTTCCATGGCGGTCCAGGTGATCGGGCGTAACGTTCAGGCAGGCTGCAATCCCGGCGCGAAAGCTCGCGATCGTCTCCAACTGAAAGCTGGAGAGTTCGAGCACGTTCCATTGATCTTCGCGCGAGGAACCGGCGAGGGCGCTCACGGGGACGCCAATGTTTCCTCCTGCCTGTGCATCGATACCGCATTCCTGGAGCAAATGCGCGGTGAGCGCCGTAGTGGTGGTTTTGCCGTTCGAGCCGGTGATGCCGATCACCGGGCCTTTGAGAAAATACGACGCGATCTCGACTTCACCCAAGACCGGCACGCCACGCTCGCGAGCGGCGGCGAGCAGCGGCAGATCGAGCGGCACCGCCGGCGAGGGCACGATCAGATCCGGCTCGCCAACGTTCTCCTCGCTCTGCAAAACTGTTTCTACTCCGAGAGCATCGAACCGGGCCTGTTCTTGCGGCGTCAGCGCCTGGGCATCCATCACGCGCACCGCAGCGCCTTGCCGCACCAACAGGTCCGCCGCCGCCGCTCCCGACCGCTTGGCTCCGATAATAAGAATCTTTTTTCCGCTAAATTCCAACCTTGCTCCGCTCCGTTCCCGGCCGCTTACGCTTCCGGGTTTGGTGTTCCGGTCGCTTACGCTCCCGGCTCGGTCCCTTTATCTCAGTTTCAAAGTCGTGAGCGCAAACAGCGCCATCACCAGCCCCACGATCCAGAAGCGCACGATGACTTTCGATTCCGGCCAGCCGAGCGCTTCGAAGTGATGATGGATGGGCGCCATTTTGAAGATGCGCTTGCCGCCGCGCAGCCGGTAGCTGCCCACTTGCAGAATGACCGACAGCGCCTCGATCACATAGACGCCGCCGATGAAGATCAGCAGAACTTCCTGTTTGATCAGCACCGCCACGATGCCCAATCCGCCGCCCAGGGCTAGCGAGCCCACATCGCCCATGAAGACCTGCGCCGGGTGACAGTTATACCAAAGAAATCCCAGACTCGCGCCGACCATGGTGGCGCAGAAAATCGTTAGTTCCGCCGAATCCGGCAGATGCGCCAGGCCAAGATATCTGGAGAAATGCACGTTGCTCGACACGTAGGTGAGCGCCGTCATGCCGCCCGAGGCGATAATCATCAATCCGATCGCCAACCCGTCCAAGCCGTCGGTGAGATTCACCGCGTTCGACGATCCCACCATCACCACCACGATAAATACGAAGAACGGCACAAAGGCGAGCGGATACGTCCAGGCGCTCTTGGTCCAGGCCTCGATCAGCAGATCGGGCTTGAATTGCTTGAAAAACGGCACGTTTACCGCGGTCGAATACGCCTCGGTCGAGTGCAGAACGAGCAGGAAGAAGCCGATCAACATAGCGCAGAAAATTTGCAGCGCCATTTTTTGCCAAGCTCGCAGGCCCAGGCTCCGCTTCTTGGCGATTTTCGCGTAATCGTCGATAAAGCCAATGGCGCCGAAGCCGATCAGACCGAGCAGCGCGACCCAGATGTATTCATTGCTCAGGTTGGCCCACAGCAGCGTCGGAACCACGATCGAAGTGACAATGAGCAATCCGCCCATGGTGGGCGTGCCGGCCTTCTTGTAATGGGATTGGGGGCCTTCTTCGCGAATGTGCTGGCCGAAGCTCCATTCGCGCAGCTTGCGGATCATCCATGGTCCTAGGATCAGGCTGATCGCCAGCGCGGTCAGGCTGGCCAAGGCCACGCGAACCGTAATGTATCCGAAGACGCGGAAGGTGGGGATGTATTTTTGCAGAACCTGAAAGAGCAGCCAATACAGCATTAGGAAACTTCCATTCTGGCGAGCGCCCTCTCGACATGCGAACCCCGCGAACCTTTGAATAGAATCGCATCTCCGGGCTGGGCGAATTCGCGCAAGAAGGCCCCGGCTTCTTCGGGCTGCTCAAAAAAGAAGGCGTCGCGGATTGTTTTTCCGGCCTCCTCCACCAGGGCGCGGCTCGAGCCGCCGATCCCGATCAGCGCGTCGATGCCGGCATTCGCGGCGTAGGCCCCCAGTTCCCTATGCAACTTTTCCGCTAATTTCCCCAACTCGCGCATCTCCCCGAGCACTGCAATCCGCCGCTCCGCGGGCTGGTTCCGCAGCACCTCGATCATGCTGCGCGCGGCTTCGGGATTCGAGTTGTAGCAGTCGTTCAAGATGGTAATGCCGCGCCATTCGGAGCGTTCGCCGCGCATGCTGCCGGGCGCGAGGCGCGCGACGGCATCCGCCAGCTTGGAGAAATCGATTGCGAGAATGCCGGCCACCGCGAGGCCCGCCAAAATGTTGGACACCGCGTGGCGGCCGCTTAAGTTCGTGCGAAAACGTGCGCCGCCGGCGGTGAAACTCGCGCCATCCGCTCTCATTTCCAGTTCCGTCGCGCGCACATCGGCGGTTTCGGAAAGGCCATACGTTACTGTGCGTCCGCGATGGATCTGGCGGAACCGTGCCACACGTTCGTCATCGGCATTCAGGACGGCTATGCCCGAGTCCGGCAGCGACTCGATCAATTCGCGTTTGGCCGCCGCGATTCCGTCAATCGAAGCGAAGGCCTCGATGTGCGCATAGCCCACGTTCGTGACCACGCCGATTTCCGGCTCCGCAATCGCCGCCAGATTACGAATTTCACCCGCGTGGTTCATGCCCATTTCGACCACCGCGATTTCGGCCTCATCGGGAATGCGCAGCAGCGACAACGGCAGCCCGATGTGGTTGTTCAGGTTCCCGATGGTTTTTCCCACCCGGAATTTCGCTCCGAGGCATTCGGCAAGGATGTCCTTAGTGCCGGTTTTGCCGGCACTGCCCGTGACGGCGACGACGGGCCGGCCCCAATTGCGGCGCGCCCAGCGCGCAAGCTGCTGCAAGGCTTCTACGGTATCGCGCGCTTTCAGAATCGGCCGGCCGCAGGGCTCTACAGGCTCACTGACCAACGCCGCAACCGCGCCGCGCGCGAAGGCGTCATCGAGAAACTGATGTCCGTCGAAATGTTCGCCCGGAATCGCAATGAACAGATCGCCGGCGGCGGTTGTCCGCGAATCGATTGACCAGCCGCGGATCTCGCATGATTCCGGCGCGCTCGCGCAGCATTCGGCCCCGGTTGCGGTTTGGACCTGCCCGAGAGAGAGCTGCATGTTAGTGAGTTAAGCCGGCAGACCACAAAAGGCGATGGTCTGCCCCACTAGTGTCTGGTGCGGCCGAAGCCAAAGGCGCGTAAGATGCGGCGCGCCACTTCGCGGTCGTCGAACGGGACCGGACCATCTTTCAGGATTTGATAAGTCTCGTGTCCCTTGCCGGCCAGAATCACGACATCGCCGGGCGCCGCTGCTTCAATCGCCCGCTTGATGGCGCGCTCCCGGTCCGGCTCGGCTATATAAGCCGTATCGTAGCGCTTCAGCCCCACTAGTGCGTCGTTCATGATCGCGAGCGGATCTTCGCTGCGCGGATTGTCGGAGGTGAGCACGACGCAATCGCTCAGCTCCGCGGCCGCCATTCCCATCAGCGGGCGCTTTGTCCGGTCGCGGTCGCCGCCGCAGCCAAACAGCGTGATGATCCGCTTGGGCTTCATCCCGCGCGCCACGCTGAGTACATTGCGCAACGCATCGTCGGTATGCGCGTAGTCCACCACCACCAGGAACGGCTGGCCTTCTTCCACCCGTTCGAACCTCCCCGAGACACTCTGCAAGTCTTTGATCCCTTTCTGAATATGTTCTTCGCGCATTTCGAGCGTTAAGGCCACGGCGCAGGCGAGCAGGATGTTGTAGACGTTGATCCGCCCCACCAGCCCGGATTCCACCGGGAAACGCCGCTTGCCCGTTGCTACGGTAAAGCGCAATCCTTCAAACGAAGCTTCGATGCCGCTAGCGCGCACGAACGCTTCCCGGTCGATGCCGTACCGGAAAACCTGAGTTTCGGGCGCCAGCTTCAGGCGCCCGGCGGATTCGTCGTCCGCATTGAGAACCGCGAACCGTGGGGGAGGGCCGGTGCGCGGCGTAAACAGCAATTGCTTGGCAGCAAAATACGCTTCCATCGTCTGGTGATAATCGAGATGGTCGCGAGTAAAATTCGTGAATGCGGCCGTATGGAATTGCATCGCATAGATACGGCCCAGATCCAGCGCGTGCGAAGAGGCTTCGAGCGTCGCATGCGTTCCGCCCGCCTCTTCCAGATCGTGAAAGATGCGAAACAGGTCGAGCGATTCGGGCGTCGTGTTGACCGCCGGTAGCACGCGTCCCGCGAGGTGATATTCGATGGTTCCGACGAGCGCGGTGACATGCCCGGCGGCACGCAGTATGGAATCGACCAGCATGGCGCTGGTGGTTTTGCCATTGGTTCCGGTGATCGCGGTGAGCGTGAGCCGCTCGTCGGGCTTTTGGAAGAAATTGCGCGCGGCCAGCGCCAGCGCATGGCGTCCGTGCGGAACTTGAAGCCAAGGACCGCCGAAACCCGCGGGCGCGGGACGGTCGCTGACCACAGCCAGCGCGCCCTGGCGCAAAGCCGCATCCGCGAACCGCGCTCCATCGGTTTTCGCGCCGGCGAAGGCGAAAAACAGAAACCCCGGTTCGACTTTGCGGCTGTCGTAGGCGATGCCGCGCACTTCGCTTTCGCCCAGACCCGCGGGAATCGGCCGCGCCGCCGGAATACCTTCGAAAACGCGCTTCAGCTCCATCGCCGCCTCAACGTGCAAACCTCACGCGCACGTGTTCTCCGGGCGGCAGCGGCGCGCCCGGCGACGGTTCCTGCGCGCGCGCCAGGCCGTCGCCGAACAGGTCCACCTGCAAGCCATCTCGCGCCGCTTCCTCCATCACACCCTGGACTGTTTTGCCGGTAAAATCGGGAACCTTAATCGAACCGCCACCTGTGGCGCGCGCACTCTTGCGTGCGGGCGCCCTCTGGGCAGTATCGAGACTCGTCTCGACGCCCGATTCCGCAGACGCCAAAAGACTCTGTTCCGCCCCACCACCCAGCCCTTCAAACGGGTTGTCATCCGCGTCGCGGATCGGGTGTTTGTCTCTCTGCTTGGCCTCTTCCGCCAGTTGTTTCTCTTCGAGCGCCTCCACTTCTTGCGGAACATCGCGCCGAACTTCGAGCAGGCGCATCGCCGCGTCCGCGATCGTTTCAAACGGCGGACCGGCTGCCCAAGCGCCGAATCCCTTATAGCCTCTGCCTCCGGAAATCGTCACCACAACCAAAATGGCCGGGTCGTTCATCGGCGCAAAACCCAGGAACGAGCCGTTGTAAGTATGCGTGTAGTGGTGTTTCGCAAAATCGAATATCTGCGCGGTGCCGGTCTTGCCCGCGAGCGAATAGCCCACTAAGTGCAGATGCTCTCCCGTTCCGCCCGGCATCACCACTCCATGCATCATCTGTCGCATCATCGCCGCCGTCTTCGCTTTCAAGACTCGCTTCGGCGGCGGAAAATGCTTGTACTCTTTCGGCCCGCCCGGCGCCTGGGTCCAGGCAACCAGGTGTGGATGAATCAGATAGCCGCCGTTTGCGATCACGCTGCCCAAGCGCGCAAGCTGCACCGTGGTCAGGGTCACTTCATACCCGAAAGAAACCGAAGCGAGCGATGTCCGCCCCCATCGATCGAGCGGCCGCAGCATGCCCGCCGATTCCGCCGGAAGCTCAATTCCTGTAAGCTGCCCTACCCCGAAGCGCCGCATGTAGTCGTACATGTTCTGCGCCCCCACTTGCATGCCGATACGTACTGCCCCTACGTTGCTCGATTTCGCCAGCACATCGGCCATAGAAAGAACATTGGCGTGCCTGTCTGCGTCGTGAATGGTGCGGCCAAATAGCGTCAGCACGCCGCCGGTGCAGGGAATCATCGAGTCCGGCCTGAGCTTGGTCGTTTCGAGCGCCGCCGAAAGCGTAACGACCTTGAACACCGAGCCCGGCTCGTAAGGCGCGACCACCGCATAGTCTTCGCGGCCGTGCGGCCGCTGGCCCGCCGGAATCGGCTTGTTCGGATCGTAAGTCGGGTAATTCGCCAGCGCCAGAATCGCGCCGTTGCGCGGATTGATCGCAACCATGTTGCCGTGGTTCGCGTGCTCGCGCACGACCGCATCTTTCAACGCCGTCTGCGCAACCTGCTGGATCGCGCTGTCGATCGTCAAGCCGATGTTTTTTCCCGGTTGCGGCTGCTTCAGGATCTCGGATTGATAACCAACTCTTTGGACGTCAACTTGAAGCCGCTCCAACCCGGGCTTGCCGGCCAATACGCTGTTCAGTTCCAGCTCGATGCCGGCCGAGCCTTTGCCCCTGGAATTGACATCACCGAGAACATGCGCCGCCAGATTCCCGTTAGGATAGCTGCGCATGCTGTCATCCTGGATGGTGAGCCAGTCGAGCTTCAGATCCGCCAGTTGGGCTGCTTTGGCGGGAGAAACGTGCCGGGCCACCACCAGGTAGCCGTAGTGGCGCTTCGATTGCGCCGCGCTCTCGAAATCGTTTTGCAGTTCTTGCGGATCGAGCCCCAAAATCTTGCCGACTAAGCCCGCCGCAATCGCTTTATTGGGTATGCGTATCGGATCGACAATCACGGTGCGGGTCGGCGAGCTGATAGCGAGATAATTGCCGTCGCGATCGAAAATCGCTCCGCGGCGCGCTCGGATGTGTACCAGTTCGTCCTGCTGGTGAAAGGCGCGGCGAGCAAGCTCCTGGTGCGAAAAAACCTGCAAGTCGACGAGGCGCAGCAAAATGATCAGGGCCCATCCGGAAAGGACGAGCCCCACGATAATCAGCCTGTCTGTCGATTTGCCGGGCCGCGGAAGCGGTGGTCGTTGCATTCCTATTCACCGATTGCTTACCGAGCCGCGACGGGGCGCCCTTTGGGCCGGGG
>JBOGMI010000146.1:0-1171 GCA_050746645.1 Bryobacteraceae bacterium
CGACAAAACCCGCGCCTCGCCTCGCGCGAGGCGCAACGCGGTGGCCCGGCCAATGCCGGAAGTTCCGGTCACAATCGCGACTTTATTTGTGAATTCCATTGCCGGCTCCCACGGATTTCATACAAGCTCTCAGATATCCCATCGCAAAGGCCATGCCCGCATGCCAAGGCGCATCGCAAGTAAGCTGCGGCGCGTGATCCGGAATGATGATTCCCGGAAAATTGTTCTTCTTTAAGATACTCATGATCCGCAAAACGTCCAGATCGCCGTCGTCGATCAGGGCCTCTTTGTAATCGGGAACTTTCCCACGCACATTTCTCAGATGGACATAAGCGATGCGGCCTTGCTTGCTGTATTCGTCTACCGCATCGTAGACATTGCCGCCGCCTTTCATCTCGGAAAGTGTGCCGACACAGCACTCAAGCTGATTGGAGGGGCTGTGGTTGATATCGATCAACCTTTGATACAGCTCCGGCCGGTAAACTAGCCGCGGTTGACCTCGCAGCATAGGCAAAGGCGGATCGTCGGGATGAGCGGCAAGCCGCACACCCGCTTCCTCGGCGGCGGGAAGGCATTCGTTCAGAAAATCCGCGGCACGTTTCCATAGCTGGTCATAAGTTGCAGGAGGCAGAAAGCCCGGCGGGGCTTCCGGGTCGTAAATCATGTTCCAGACCATCCCGTTCGGAATCGGAGCGTCCACAGGCCCGCTCATTCCGACGCTGATCGCTCCTCCACGGGCAAACGGACCCGTAATGCGGCCCGCCACGCCGGCAATGCTGAAGTTGTATCCGATGATAGGAATCCCGGCTTCGCCCACGTGCCGGATGATTATCTTAAGGTTTTCAAGCTGGCGCTTTTTTTTGGGGCCGTCGAGCAACACGTCGTGCCAGTGGGCCGGATCGAAGTTTTCAATCGCCTCCCAAATCAGGCCGGCATCCTCAATCTGCTTTTTGATGGCGCGCAGTTCGTCAACGGTCCAAAGCTTGGCGGGATCGCCGGCGCGGCCCCAACCGGCAAGCTCGCCGACGGGCTGGTCCCGGCGTACATTTGCCGCTCCTCCTTTATGGAAATAGTCCACGAGGTGAACGACAACATGAGTGGCTCCAACCTGCCGCGCGAAGGCGAAGTAAGCCGGAGTGAGCATATGTCTGTAAAGGCCAAAACCGAGTTT
>JBOGMI010000147.1:0-2585 GCA_050746645.1 Bryobacteraceae bacterium
GCTCGGCCCACAGAGGCCGTGCCATTTGCATCTCTTCATGCGCTGCCGTGAACGCATGCCGCGGCCGCCCGCCCGCATCCACCAGCAGCGCGCGGGATCCTCCGGTGCCGACGTCCAGTCCAAGCCAATACTTCATTCCTTGTTCAGGCGACTAGCTGATTACTAATAACTGACAACTGATCACTGACAACTTCAGCACTTCCCCGCCTGCTCCTGAAACGGCAAATACGCCGCTCCGATCAACCCGGCGTCCGCTCCCAATTGCGCCTTTTCGATCCGCGTTCCCATGCGCACAAAAATAAACGACCTTCTGCGGATCTCGGCGAACATGCTCGGCTCAAAGAGGTCCCACGCCGCTACCGGCCCTCCACTCAATACATACAGCGGAAAATTAAAAGTGTTGATGAGGTTTGCCAGCACAATCCCCAGGGCTCGCCCTACCGACTCGAACACTAGCTTCGCTCGCTCGTTTCCCTCCATCGCCAGCTCGTATACGCGCTTCGAAGTGACCTCGCCACTGAAATGCATCATGCGGCCCATGGCCGCGATCGCAGTCGCGGAAGCGTGTTTTTCCAAGCAGCCCCAATTGCCGCAGCCGCACGGGTTGCCATCGGGAAAAATCGTCATGTGCCCGAATTCTCCGGCCATCCCCGAAAATCCGTGCATCACTTTGCCGTCCACGATGATGCCGCCGCCGATGCCCGTGCCCAGCGTAATCAGAATCAGGTCTTTAATATTTTGCTTGCCCGCGCCCATCCACATTTCGCCCAGCGCGGCTGCATTGGCGTCGTTTTCGAGCAGAATCGGCGTCCCCAGCCGCTTCTGAACCGCATCGCGAACGGGAAACCCCTCGAAGCCCGGTAAGTTCGAGGAGCCGACCACGGTTCCGGTTTGCATATCGATAAATCCCGGCACGCCGATCCCCACGCCGCATAGCGAACCGCCTTCGATCCGGCCGCTCACTCCGCCGATGACCGCCGCAATTTCGCCCACCACTTTTTCCGGACCCTGGTAATAGTCGATCGGTTCGGAAACTCGCTCCAGAACGTTCCCATTCTTGTCGACGGCGGCGACCCTAAGGTTCGTGCCGCCGAGATCTACGCCAATAGAATAGGGGCCAATCGAATAGGGGCCGATCGAGTATCGGGGAGGACGCATGCGCCCTGAATCATAACAGACCGGCGCTGTGTTCCGATTGCAGTTCGGGTTCGGCGGTCTGCACCACTTCCAGCCAGAAGTGCGCGGCCGACTGGATCGTATCCAGGAACGAATCCAGATCCACTGGTTTGCGCAGATAGCAGTTGGCGTGCAGTTCGTAGGCCGTCCGCACGTCTTGCTCCGACTCCGAACTGGTCAGCACGGCCACCGGGATCAGGCGGGTTCGAGCGTGCTCTTTAATCCGCCGCAGCAACTCGCGCGAATCGGATTTGGGCAGATTGAAATCGAGAAAAATCAGATCCGGCCGCGGGCTGTCGGAACGCCTGCCTCCCGGGCGCAGAAAATCCAGCGCTTCTTCGCTGTTCTCGACAACATGGATGAGCGCCGGCGGCCGCAGCCCGCGCAAAGCCTCGCGGATCAGACGCACGTCGCCCGGGTTGTCCTCGATGATGAGTACGTTCCTTTCCCGTGGCAATCCGATTTCTCTTTGTCTCTGTACAATAACAGAACCTAGAGGGTTTTGAACCAACTAAAAAGTGCCAGTGGTTCTAAGGTGAAATCCTAGTACCGTTCGCTTGTCTTTTGGTCACGGCTGGACACGAATCAACACGAATGGATTGCGTTTACTTGCGTTTATTGGTGGCTCATTCTCTCCGGAGCGCCTCTGCCGGATCGATAGCCGCCGTACACCGAGCGGGGGTACGCTGGAGCCGAACGTGCTAACGAAGTTGTCTGGAGGAGCGTCACGCCTCGACTTCGTGATACAGCCGGTACCGCTGATCCCGAATCTCCGGAAAGCTCCTAAAACTAACCGGCGCGGTCGCCGACTGCACCTTCCAGAGCGAACCTTCCTGTTTCGCTGCCAGTAACTGGCTCTTCGTAAAGCGGCTGCGCGGCGAATTGAGCGCGAACAGCGTCAACGGCCCGCACAGCAGCGCGACTGTGTTGGGATGCTGCTTGTCGACCGCTTCCAGACGAAGCGGCCGGTCAATCGAATACTCGATCACATCGCCATTCTTCCACTCGCGCTTCAGCGGTACGAACGATCCGGGACGCAGGTTCGACTGGCGCGCGCCGTTAATCGAAGCCGAAGTGTTTTTCCCCGCCCACTCCGGCACGCGCAGCGAAATCGTGAACGTCTCCGGGCGGTCGGCTCGAATATGCATGGCAATCTCGGATGCATACGGATATTGCGTCTGCTGTTCGAGCGAAAAGCGCGAGCCGTTTTGCTGCCAGCGTAATCGGGACGGAATAAAGAGATTCACCGTGATGCCAGCGGGCGACTTGAAATAAGAGCTGATCCCGTAATCGTTCGTAATCTGCGAAAAGGTTCCCGAACAGCACGGCCATTGCTCCGGGTAATAGACTTTCTGGCCGTTGTTGTTGTAATCGGAGTAATAGAAACTGAACCCGCCCGGCTGCAAAGG
>JBOGMI010000148.1:0-4099 GCA_050746645.1 Bryobacteraceae bacterium
AAAATGTTTTTCCATGGCGCTGGAATCATGGTCCTGACGCCCCAGGGAAAAGCGGCGCGTTACCTGTATGGCGTGTACTTTCAGCCAATGGATCTGAAGCTCTCGCTGGTCGAAGCCTCTCACGATAAAATCGGCTCCCCTGTGGATCAGATCCTCTTGTTTTGCTGTCACTACGATCCGGCCACCGGCAAGTACACTTCTATCGTTCTGGGTCTGCTGTGGTACGCGGCAGCGCTTACTTTGGCGCTCCTGGTGGGATGGCTCCTGTTCCTGTGGCGGCGGGAGATCTTTCCGCACAAGTTCGGCGACAAAGGGCGCCAGGAGGTGCGGGATACATGAACTCTCTGAATCTCCTTCCGCCGACGGCATCCACTTACGCGCACCAAATGAACGATTTGTTTTGGGTGATGGTAGCTGTCTGCGGCGTTGTCACCTTGGGAATCGCAGTTTTTATCGTTTACTGTGTCGTCAAATACCGCCGTAAATATGCGGATGAGCTGCCGCCCCAGATTACCAATAATTACAAGATCGAAACCGCCTGGACGATCATACCGCTATTGATCTTTCTGGGAATGTTCGGTTGGGGAGCCAAAGAATACTTCTATGCCGAAGAGCCGCCTGCCCACACGATCAATATCTTCGTGGTAGGCAAGCAGTGGATGTGGACCATAGAACACGCGAATGGCATACGCGAAATCAACACTCTCCACATACCCATCGACACTCCCGTCCGCCTGACGATGATCTCGCAAGATGTTGTTCACAGTTTTTTTGTGCCGGCCTTCCGCACCAAGCAGGACGTCCTGCCGGACAGGTACACGACCGAATGGTTTAAGGCTACTTCGGCCGGTAAATATCACCTTTTCTGCTCGGAGTACTGCGGCACCGGGCATTCCGGAATGATTGGCTGGGTTTATGCAATGAACCCCCACGATTACCAGCTTTGGCTGGAGCAGGGAGCGGGCGAGGGATCGCTCGCCTCGCAAGGGGAAAAGCTATTCCACCAATTCGGCTGCGCCAATTGCCACCGCTCCAGCGGCCACGGCCCCGGTCCCGACCTGCGTGGCCTGTACGGCACCGAAGTGCAACTTACCAGCGGAGCCATAAGAAGGGCCAACGCGGCTTACATTCGCGAATGCATCATGGGGACGAAAGGCGGGCTGGTCTTCGGATTTTCGAATATCATGCCCAATTTCACCGGGCAGATCAACGAACTTCAGGTTTTGGCGCTCGTCTCCTACATCAAGTCGATCGGTCCCGAAGCGGACGTAAACCAACCGTCCGGCCCGGGAACCAATCCAGCGCGCGTGGGATTTCAACCCGGCATTGCCGGTCCGGGGAGCAGTTCGATTGCAGGGACGAAGCCCGATACCAGGTAAGAAGAGGCGATTCTTCAGGATGAGCACAGAGTGATGCAATATGGCTACTAAACAGGAACCCATACAGACGGTCGCCCGAGTACGGGTGGTGGAAACCCCGAGCTATCTGACGGCGGAGCGGGGCATACGCTCTTGGCTGCTGACGACCGACCACAAGCGAATTTGCATGCTGTACATGTTTTCGATCACCTGCTTTTTCGTGATCGGAGGCATCGCGGCTCTCATCATGCGCCTGGAGTTATTGACGCCGTCCGGAGATCTGGTGCAGCCGGAAACCTATGACAAACTCTTCACGGCGCATGGAATTATCATGGTATGGTTCTTTCTCATACCCTCCATTCCGACGACACTCGGTAACTTTTTGATCCCTCAGATGATCGGCTCAAAAGACGTGGCTTTCCCTAAAATCAATCTCGGGAGCTGGTATGTCTTCATGATCGGCGGATTGATCGCTATATACGCCATGGCGCGTGGAGGCGTCGATACCGGCTGGACGTTCTATACGCCCTTCAGCACAAGCTATTCGACGACTTATGTGGAGGCTGCCGCAGTTGGAGTGTTTATCGTCGGCTTTTCGTCGATCATGACGGGCCTCAATTTCATCGTCACCATTCACAAAATGCGGGCACCCGGCATGACCTGGTTCCGGCTGCCGCTCTTCGTTTGGGCGCATTACGCCACCAGTGTGGTGATGGTTCTGGCGACCCCGATTCTGGCGATCACGATGCTTATGGTGGTCGTTGAGAGGCTGTTTGGAGTCGGCATCTTCGACGCCTCGCTGGGCGGCGATCCCATCCTGTTCCAGCATCTGTTCTGGTTCTACTCTCATCCGGCCGTTTACATTATGATTCTTCCCAGCATGGGCGTGATTAGTGAGCTGATCGCGGCATTCTCGCGCAGACGCGTCTTTGGATATGCATTCATGGTGTATTCTCTTGCCGGAATTGCGGTTGTCTCCTTTCTGGTTTGGGGACATCATATGTTCACGGCCGGCATCAGCGTGTATTCGGCGCTGGTTTTTTCGTTGTTCAGCTATTTGGTGGCGGTGCCGTCCGCGATCAAGGTGTTCAACTGGACCGCGACGCTTTACAAAGGCTCCATTTCGCTGCAAACGCCGATGTTATACGCGCTGGGATTCATCGGCTTATTTATGATCGGCGGAATGACGGGGTTGTTTGTGGCGGCGCTTGGATTGGATATCCCCTTGACCGACACGTACTTTGTCATCGCCCACTTTCACTACATTATGGTTGGCGGAGCGGTCATGGCATACATGGGCGGCCTGCATTATTGGTGGCCGAAGCTGAGCGGGAGGATGTACCCGGAGCGTCTGGCCAAGGTCTCGGCGCTGACCATTTTCTTTGGGTTTAATCTGACCTTCTTCCCGCAATTTGTGCTGGGATGGCTCGGTATGCCCCGGCGCTATCCGGTATATCCTGCAGACTGGCAATTTCTCAACATTCTCTCGACAGCCGGAGCCACCGTTCTTGGGATTGGCTACTTGCTGCCACTGCTCTATTTGCCGTGGTCGTGGAAACATGGGCCGTTTGCGGGCAATAATCCGTGGCGATCCACCGGCCTGGAGTGGCAGAACGCATCGCCTCCTCCCAAGCACAACTTTGAAGTGACGCCGATCGTGACTCACAAGGCCTATGACTATGAGGGTATGAAGGAGGAACTGCGCCTTGGTTAGTCCGGCACGCGCTCTTCGCGAACAGTTCAGAGATCCACAGCAGCAGCGCGACACGGCCACCATGGGGATGTTTACCTTCATGGCGACCGAGGTGATGTTCTTCGGCGGCCTTTTTGTTGCGTTTGCGGTGTACCGTATGTACTATACGGCAGGCTTCCTAGAGGGCAGCCGCGAGATGACGCTGGTGATCGGATCCATCAATACCGGCGTTCTGTTCACAAGCTGCCTCACGATGAGTCTTGCCATTCACGCGATCTCTATTGGAAAGCAGGCTCGCTGCTATTGGCTCCTGATTCTTACCGCCGTCATTGGCCTGCTGTTTCTCGCGCTGAAATTCTTGGAGTATTTTATTCACTACGGCGAGCACAAGGTCCCTGGAATTTGGTTTTCGTCGCACAGCCCGCACGCGCACGCGGAGCAGCTTTTCTTTTTCTTTTACTTCGCCCTGACCGGCCTGCATGCGATTCACTTGTCTATTGGAGTCGGGCTTCTGACGGTGCTGGCGGTGCGAACCTCGATCGGGCGGTTCAACGCCGAATATCATACTCCCATTGCGATTGTTGGCCTATATTGGCACTTTGTCGATATCATCTGGACGTTTCTGTACGTGATTTTTTATCTTCCTGGGTTTCACTAGTAGATTATGAAGGAACCGAACATTTCCATAAAGCAATACCTGCTTGCGTATGTAGCGCTTTTGGTCCTCATGGCCATTAATGTAGGGATCGCATTCATCAATTTGGGGTGGGCAAGCATGTTCATTGGGGTGACCATCGACGTCATACAGGTGGCGGTGCTCGTATTTGTGCTCATGCAGGCATACCTGGAGAAGGCGGTTATTCATCTTGTCATGGGCGCCGCGGTTCTGTGGTTCCTGATTCTGGTCACCCTGACGTTTGCCGATTACATCACGCGGAACTGGCTCCCGATCACCGGAAAGTGAGAGTGGACTAAAAATGGAACAACAGGACAGCGGTCAAATGAATTCGGGAGCGGAGGCTCGTTCTTTGAAAGACATCGTCCAGGA